>JBKJYP010000273.1:0-11932 GCA_046715695.1 Actinomycetota bacterium
ACCAGGGTCAGGTACAACGAGAACGACGTCGCCAACGGCCCCGAAAGACAACCCTAGAAGAACGCGTCGACTTGATCAGAACGCGCACATATAGCGCGTTCTGATCAAGTCGAGCTCTTACAGTTCTTGTTTCACCGCGTTGACGGCCTCTTGGATGTTCGTCAGCTTCGCCTTCGCCTCGGCCTCGTTGCGAGTCTTGAGTCCACAGTCCGGGTCGACGAACATCTTGTCGGCAGGGATGTGCTTGAGGGATCGGCGGATCCCCTCGATCAGCTCCTCGACCGGCTCGATGACGTGCGTGTGGACATCGGAGATGCCCAAACCGACATGCTTAGTGAATGGGTTCTCCGAGAACTCCTCAAGTAGCGAGTAGTCCGAGTTGGCGAACTCGAGATCGATCTGATCCACGGGGATGTCCAGCATCTTGGGATACGCGTTATGGAAGTCGCCGTAGCAGATGTGGGTGATCGTGTGAGCGGATAGTGGCTCGGTGACGATCGCCATGGCCTCGATAACGAGATCCAGCTCATCCATCCGCGTGGAGGCAGCGGGCTCATCGATCTGGATGAAGCGTGCCCCAGCCTTCTCGAGATCGAGGGCCTCGTCACGGACGGCCTTCGCCAGATCGAGCACGAAATCTCGCCTCGTCGCGTAGTGCTCGTTGAACGACCAGTCGCAGATGGTGTACGGACCGGTGAGCATCCCCTTGACCGGCTTCTCGGTGAGTGACTGGGCGTACTTCCACCACTCGACCGTGATCGGCTTGTCACGGCCGACCGGACCGGTGGCGATCGGCTTGCGGTAGTAACGGTTGCCGTACGAGCGGACGAGGCCACCCATCTCCAGACCGGGCATCTCCTCTGCGAAGTAGGCGACCATGTCACCGCGGTACATCTCGCCGTCGACGAGGAGGTCCATCCCGAGTGAGTCCTGGAACTCGATCCACTCGCGCGTTGCCTTGCGTTCGAGCTCAGTTAGCTCGTCCCGGCTCATCTCGCTGCGCGCGAACGCGCTCCTGGCCTTGGTGATGTAGTCGGGCTTGGGGAAGCTGCCCACTGAAGTTGTCCACAGGCCTGGGCCTGCGAGTTGGTCCCCCATCACGACACCTCCGAACTGGTGGCGGCTTCCGCTAGCCGAACGAGCTTTGCTCTTGCCTTCTCACGAGGGAGGAACTCGAGACCGGAAGAGGGGCTGACCCTCAGGCGACCTCCGGCAACCCCGGCCAGGCGCTCGATCGTGGATCGCAGCTCACTCACGTCCTCGAGTTTGGTGTTCCGGGCATCGACGATCCCAGCCTGGAGATGCTTGCCCTCCGGCAGTGACGAGATGAGCTCGAAGTTCTCGGACCCGGAGATGAGGTCGAGACCGAAGCCGTCGACCGGCAGATCGAAGAGCTCGGCCCCCAACCTCTTCGCATCCCCGAAGTAGGTGGCGAGAGTCGTCTCAGCCGACTCGAGCTCTCCCGTGACGATCGACAGGGCGGTGCGGGCGAGCTCGAGGTCTTCAGGAGCACCGAGGAGGGCCGGTTCGTCGATCTGGATGTACTTGGCACCGGCGGCCTCCAGCTCGAAGGCTTCCTGGGCGAGGACTCCGGCGATCGCGGTCACGAAAGCTGCGTGATCGTCGTAGTGCTCGTCGACCGAGAGACGGGCGAACGTGAGGGGACCGGGGATCACGGCCTTCACCGGCTTGGTTGCTACCGACTGGGCGAACTTCAATGCATCAACCGACGAGGGGCCGCGCCACTCGACCGGGCCGACGCAGACGGGGCGCCGGTAGTAGACGTTGTTGTCGAACCAGCGCAACAGGCCGCCGATCTCGAACCCCGCGATGTGTCGAGCGAACGGCGTCAGAAGATCGTCCCAGCGACCGTGTCCGTCCGTAACGATGTCGATGCCGGCATCTTCCTGTTCGGAGATGACCTGACGCACGAGATCGTCCCGGGCCCTGTCCAGGTCCTCGGGGGTCGCGCCGCCGCCCTCTAGAGCGTGCAAGGTCTTGCGCAAAGTGAAGGTGCTGCCTTCGTCGGGGGGCTTCGGGTACGACCCCACGACCGTGGTCTCTACAGCCATCGATCCCTCCTTCTTCATGACGCGAGAAACGCCTCTTCCTTTTCGGACGGAAAGAGGCGTTCGGCACTAGGCCGCCCGCTCATCCGTACCGGGCTTCGCACCTGCCGGCTAAGAAAGGTCTCCGGTGGTTGCGGCGGGATCGAAGGGCCGGACCCTCCCCCGCTCTCGATGAGCCACCCGCATCCTACCGCCCACTTGCAGTTCGTCTGGCTTGCCCGGACGTTTCGCAACCTGGAATCTCCGGTGACCAAGATCACTGCCCGCATCGCCCGGTGCCACTTAGCTGTATCGATGGAGAAAGAGGACAGGCTAAGAAGGGATCGGCGGTGCCTAGCCACAGCAGAGGTTCAACACGGCGTATTCAACATGGCGCAAGCTAAAGCCGCAGGTCATAGCCGAGATTCCTTGCACCGCATGGTTAGGAATGGACTCCTGACGAGGGCGGCTCCTCGGATCTTCCTGGTGAAGGGCTCGCCACCCTCATGGATGCAGGATGCGATGATCGCGGCACTTCAAATGGGGCCTGCCTCGGCCCTCTCGCACGGAAGCGCTGCGGCCTTATTCGAGATCTATGGGTACCCACGAGCAGCTCCGATCCATGTCTCGGTCCCGGGTCAGATCCCTGGTGGGCGACGCCCTGATCTCATCCATCCACATCGGGGAGGACCGATACTCGTCCAAGAGACCGGGGAGATCGACGGCATCCCCGTCACGTCGGCCCGACTGATGCTGCTAGATCTGGCAGGGTCCGGCGACCGGCGTCTCGAGAAGGTTCTGGATGAGTGTCTGCGCCGAAAATTGGCTAGCGTGCCTCGCCTTTGGCTGCTGCTGGAGGATCCCCGGCTACGGCAAAGGCGGAACCGACGACGCCTCGAGGAGCTGGTCCGGAACCGGACAGCAGACGCCGACCTAACCGACAGTGGCCTCGAAGTGGAAGTTGCAGATGCTCTGATAGATGCTGGATATCCCCCTGTTCTCCAGCACCCGATCGAACTCCCGGACGGCACAACGATCCACATCGATATTGCCTTCCCCGAGGAAAAGGTGGCGATCGAGACGGATGGCTACGCCAAGCATGGAGATCGAGAAGCCTTCGACAACGACCGATGGCGGGATCGCTCGATCGCGGGATTGTCCTGGCTCCCCGCCAGGGTCACATGGGCACACTGGACCTATGACAGAAAGGAAACCCTCGATTCGCTCATAGGGCTCGTGGAGTCACGACGACACTTAGTTGCAGAACGTCGGGCCTAGCCAGACAAACTGCAACCTGGGGTTAGAACTGGGCCGAGTCTCCGCAGGCGCAGGTGCCTTTGGCGTTCGGGTTGTTGATGGTGAAACCCGACTGCTCGAGGGTGTCGAGGAAGTCGACCTCGGCCCCCAGAAGGTAAGGAGAGCTCATCTTGTCGACCCGGATCTCGACGTCCGAGGCGAGGATCACCTTGTCGTCGTCGAGCTTGCGATCGTCGAAATAGAGGGCATAGCGAAGACCGGCGCAGCCACCGGGCTGGACGGCGATCCGGAGGGCGTACTCCTTGCCCTCGTGCTCACCCGGGGAAGCGGAGACCTCACGCTCGAGGAGCTCTTTGACCTTGGCAGCAGCGGTAGGCGTGATGGTCACACCGGTCTCGACCGTCGTCTCGGTCATGTTCTCTTCGGTTACAGCCACGTCGTGGACCCTCCTTGGACGGCTTGCCTGCTGGTCAGTATAGGAGAACGTCAGTGGATCCCAACCCATTCCAGGCCCACCAGGGAAGCCCCCAGGAGGACAAGGGCCCAGAGCCAGGGCTTCAGGGCCCTGAAGCCCTCGGGGGCTTCGGGCATCGCGAGGGGCACGATGGCCAATAGGGCGGCCGAGGCGACCCCCAAAAGGGCCGTGACCAGCACGACCATGTGCCACAGCCGATGCATCTCAGTGAGACGTGATGGAAGGGAAGCTGAAGGCGTCGATACGCACTGCGGGAGCGACGGTCGAGCCGAACGAACCCCAATCCGGCACGAACGGATGGAGCTCGGAGCCGATAGCGCTCGTTGCTGCAAGGGCCTCGAGGACACTCTGGGCGAACCTGAAGTTGTTGACGGGTTCGGCGACCTCGCCGTTCCGGATCCGGAAGGTCCCATCCCTGGTCATCCCTGTGAGGAGCGTTTCGGGCCGGTCGAGGACGTTGACGTAATGGAACCGGGTGACGAGGATCCCGTCATCGACCCCGGCGATCAGATCCTCGAAAGAGGAGTTCCCTGCCCCCATCACCAGATTGGAGGCAGCCGGTCCGATCTCGTCGGAGCCCGATGAGTGCCCGGTGGACGCGGTCTCGAGCATGGCGGCCGTCCGTCGATCCGTCACCGGACGGGTCGCTGTTCCGCCATCGAGAACCGCCACCCGCTGGCGCCGGACCCCCTCGAAATCGAACCCGATCCCGATGGACAGGGGATGCCAGGCGTCGTCGGTGATCGTGGCCCTGCCGGCCACTTGCCTCCCCGCGGCGGACGCAAGGAAGCTCTCACCGTCGATCACCTGCTTGGCCCCGAAGCCCATATAGCCGAGGTACTCGAGAAGGATGGCCACCGCAGCCGGTTCGAGCACGACCGGATAGGTACCTGCCGGTGCGTCTTGAGGGGGACCCGCCTTGGCTTTGGCAACGGCTCGCGCTGCGACCACCCGGGGGTCAACTTCCTTCATGTTCGACGAGCTCGCCTCGGCCCATCCGGTCGAGCTGCCTGAATCTGCGAGACACGTCGCCGCGCAACGCGTGTAAGCGTCGAAACAGTCGACACCCGTCGAGGAGAAGAGGGCGAAGGCATGGGCGCTCGTCTCGAACACACCGGCCGCACCGATCCCGTCGGTGGCCGAAAGAAGATCCGTGATCGCGCCCGCGCGCTGCTCTGGGGGTGCGGCCGCGGTCTCCTGGTCGAACCGGCCCGCACGCTCCGGATGTCCCGTCTCGTCGGGGAGGGCGAGGCCTGGGAACGTCTCGTCGGGAGGCGTCGCCAGGGCACCCTCCCGGGCGCGTTGTGCGGCTACGATCATCGCTTCGGCTGAGAGCTGGTTCGTCGTCGCCGACGCGGTCCTGTTTCCGACCACGACGCGGACGTATGCGCGCAGATCCTTGCGAACAGTGTTCTGGATGATCTTGGACGAGGCGTAGCGCGTCATTCCCGTGTTGGACCCACCGAAGGTCACTTCGACGCCATCCGTGCCCGCCATCTCGAGAACGGGAGCGGCTGCGAGTCTGGCCTCTTCCGCGGTGAAGGGAAGGCTCACGAACCCGTTCCGATGCAGACGTTGCGGAAGCGAGCCGGCGCTGTGCCGTGGCCGACCCTCATCGTCTGCCCCGGCTGACCCTTGCCGCAATTCGGCGTGCCCCAGACCTTCCACTCCTCGGGTCCTGCGACCGCGTCACAGGAGTTCCAGAACTTCTCGGTGATGCCCGTGTAGCGCGGGTTCTTCAGCATGCGTCCCAGGCGACCCTTCTTGATCTCCCACGCGATCTCGCAACCGAACTGGAAGTTCTTCCGCTTGTCATCGATCGACCACGATCGGTTCGTGGCCATGAAGATGCCGTCGTCCACATCGGCGAGCAGATCCTCGAGGGTGCCCTCTCCGGGCAGGATATTGACGTTCGTCATGCGGATGAGCGGGAAGTTCTCCCACCCTTCGGCCCTCATAGTCCCGTTCGAACGAGCCGATCCGCAGGCGAACGCGGTCTCCCGCGATGTCTGGAAGCCTTCGAGGACTCCATTGCGGATGAGGTCGGTGCATTGAGCCTCCACGCCTTCGTCATCGAAACCGTAGGTCCCGAGTCCACCCGGCGTCGTGGCATCGGATTGGATGGTCACGTGCTCGGAGCCGTATCTCAGCTTGCCGAGGTCGGGGAGTCCGACGAATGACGTCCCGGCGAAAGCTGCTTCCATCCCCAAGATCCGGTCCAGCTCGGTCGGATGTCCCACAGACTCGTGAACCTGCAACATCATCTGATGACCGTCCAGAACGAGCGTCGTCTCGCCGTCGGGGCATTCGGGCGCGCCGAGCAACGCAACCGCGGTGGCCGCCGTCATCTCTGCGTTACCCGGCAGATCCATCGCCTCCACTATCTCGAAGCCTCCCGACGCGAAGTGCCCGCGGAAGGAACCCGGGTATGAGCGCGTCTGCATGTCACCGTCACCCACGGCAACGGCCTCGATGCCTGCTCCCGTGTGGGTGATGCTCTGGTGGATGCGTGATCCTTCGCTCGACCAGAACCAGGATCGGTCTCGGACGATGTCCATGGTTGCCCGGCCGGCACGGATGCCGCGAACGTTCTCGATCCCCTCGGCCGCGCTGACCAGCAGGCCGACCTTCTCTTCTAGGGAGACGGCGAAGGGGTCTTTGACAAGTGGAGTGCTCCATTCGGCGACATGCGCCGGCTCCGGCGCCATCTCGACCGGCACCGACAAGAGCGCACCTGCCAGCGCGACCCGCACCGCGGTCCGCGCTACCTCTGCCGCCTCGGCAACATCCATCGTTCGAGACGCGGCGAAGCCCCACGCCCCTCCTGCGAGAACACGCACGCCGAAACCCATGCTCGATGTTCGATCCAGAGATTCGACGCGCGGTCCCCGGACACCGATCGACTCCGATTCGATATCTGCGACACGAACATCAGCGTAGGTGGCGCCTGAAGCCTGAGCCGCGTCGAGCGCGGCGGAGAGAAGGTCGTCCATCGAGGTCGGCTGGCCTAGAGCAGGTTCGAGGACCGCGGGTAAGCGATCGCTGGGTCGGTAAGGATGTTGACGACCGCAGGT
This sequence comes from Actinomycetota bacterium, assembly GCA_046715695.1. Taxonomy (GTDB): domain Bacteria; phylum Actinomycetota; class CADDZG01; order CADDZG01; family WHSQ01; genus DATLNM01. The sequence continues at coordinate 6,855 of JBKJYP010000273.1, forward strand.
TCCCCACAGCCGAGTGCCTCTTTGAGCGCGGGAGCGATGTCGTCGGGCTCGGTGACGAGCCAGCCGCGCCCACCGAACGCTTCCATCATCTTGTCGTAGCGGATCCCCGGCCGGAGGTCGGCCACGAGGTCGTAGCCGTAGAGGGCCTGCATCGGATGCTTCTCCAGCCCCCAGATCCCGTTGTTCCCGATCACCGACACGACCGGGAGGCCGAGGCGAACAAAGGTTTCGAGCTCCATCCCCGAGAAACCGATCGCCCCATCACCGAAGAGCGTCACGACCTGACGATCCGGATACAACGAGGCAGCCGCGATCGAATAGCCGCCGCCGACACCGAGACATCCGAAGGGTCCTGGATCGAGCCACGAGCCGGGTTCGTAGGAATCGATCTCTCGTCCCGCGTAGGACACGAAATCGCCACCATCACCGATGACGACCGCATCCCGGTCGAGCAGAGAGGCGAGTTCTCCGTAGATGCGCATCGGGTGGATCGGGCGAGCCGAGGAACGAAGCTCTTCGTCAGCCTTGGTTGCCTTCTCTTCTTCCGCAGAGCGGAGACGCTCGATCCACGGTCGGGTCTTCTCGGATGGGCCAAGGCCGGACGCGATCCCGTCGAAGGTCTGATCCAGAGGTGCACCGATCCCGGCGGCCAACTCGACGTGTGTCGCCAGGAGATCCGGGTGCGAGTCGAGGTGGACGACTTGGGCACCGTCTGCGAACCCTTGGCCGAATCCCATCCGGAAATCCAGCGGGGTCCCTGCGATCAGGACGACATCCGCTTCCTTGAATGCGACCGATCGAGACCGCGAGAAGGCAAGCGAGTGATCCGCAGGGAGACAGCCCCGACCCTGGCCACTCATGTAGGTGGGGATGGCGCCCTTCTCCACAAGTGCGCGGAGGGATCCTTCGGCTCCGTCGAGCCACACATTCGAGCCGGCTACCAAAACTGGACGTTCGGCCCCCGCGAGCAGCTTGGTGACAACGTCGACAACCGTCGCGTCGGGTGCAGGGCCGCTCTGTGGCTCGCCGATCGACGGCTCGAGCTCACCGGGATTGAAGAGAACGTCCGCCGGGAAGTCCAGGAAGCGCGGCCCCCGCGGAGCCGACAAAGCCGCAAGGGCTGCAGCAACGACTTCCTTCGAGATGTCCTCGGTGGCCATGACGGTCTTGGCAGGTGCGAGCGGATCGACGAACGGGATGTGATCGATCTCTTGCAAGGACCCCTGTCCCCATCTGTAGATGGGGGCCCGGCCCGCGAGGCAGAGAACCGGCGCTCCGTTGAAGCCTGCCTGGGCCAGCGCGCTCATCGTGTTCGTAACACCTGGACCCGCGGTTACCGAGCAAACGCCAACGTTCCTTGTCAACCTCGCCGTCGCTTCGGCCGCGAAAGCCGCGCTCTGCTCGTGGCGGACGTCGACCAGCTTGAGTCCTTCGAGATCGAAGCCGTCGATGATGGGGAAGATGTGGCCGCCGGAAAGGGTGAACAGATGAGTGACCCCGAGCGCTTTGAGCGCCCTGGCCGCGATCTGTCCGCCGTGCCCCTGCTCCGACATGGCCGTAGCTTAACGGGGGGGAATCGAGTACTCGCGGGCGAAGACCTCCCTTGATGAAGGCGATCGCATCGGTTCTGGCCCTGGCCCTCCTCTTCTCGGCAACCCCCTCATTAGCCGAGGCAGTGGCCGAGGCGGGAGGTGCACAGGCGAGAGGTTCAGCCGAGGCGGGAGGTTCACCCAAACATCGAGCCATCGTATTGGGCCGGCACAACACCATCTTGGGCCGCAACTCGGGCGCCGTCGACGTCGTGATCCCCCGCCGGGCCCGCATCGACGTGCATCTCATCCCCGGCCGCCACGAGGGACCGAACCCCTCGATAGGCCTCTCCGGCCCAGGCCGCTCGATCGGCTTCGTCCTGGCGCCGGCGGAGCTTCCTGATGACCTCATGTCGGGGGTCGTGACCGCGGCGAGATTCGCCCGCTGCCGCTCCAGGGGTTGTTCGCCGCGTGGTCGCACCGTGCAGTTCCTCTGGCCGCGCGTGATCGGGTCATCGGATCACTTCCACAAGCTGCAGCCGGGCCGTTATCGCTTGTATCTGATCGCCGACCATGCTCCGGTGAAAGTCCGATTCGAGCTCAAGGGCTTGAAGGGGGCGAAGACGATCCGCATGACCGATGGCTCGGATATCGATGTCAAGTCCCCGAGGGTGCGGACCGAGCTGCGTGGCGAGCGAACCATCTATTCGGCGGGAGCACCTATAGAGCTTCGGGCAAAGGTTTCGTCGTTTCAGCCCTCTGGGCTTATGCACGACCGTTCCGAGGTGCAGCGTGGGGCTTGTGCAGCTACCGCGTTCCGTCGAGGCCCCCCGGCGAGCTCGCTTTCGGACCGGGATGCTCCGGCCCGGCCGCTGTGCCCCTGCTCGGTGCGGGCGCACTGGTTTACTTCTCGGGGGTAGACACGACTCTAGGTTTCTCCATCACGACGATCTCCACCCACGACCCCGAACCGACGGGCTTACTGACTCGGCGCGCCGTGGGGGCCTGGTACATCTCGCCGGGGCGCACCCGAGTGATCGGCTCCCAAGCCTTCAGCGTCTCTCTCTGAACGGTTCCGCTACTCGCCTTCGGAGACTCGGCGGGTACCGCCCGTTTCTCCGGTGGCCGCCGTTTCGCCCGAGCTGCGGCGGATGACGTCGTCGTCTTCGGGATCGTGAACGGCCGGGTCGTAGGTTCGAGCTTCGGATTCCTCGAGCATCCTGCGGGCGGCGCGCCGCGCTGCATCGATGTCGGGTAGGTCGTGTTCGCCCGAGCGCATCAGCTTGTTCGCGAGGCTCTCGATCTTGTCGTCGAGCTCTTGGCCGGCCATCAGTCGACCGTCCATGTGTCGCCGGACGTGAGGAGTCGTTCGAGACTTCCGGGACCTTGCTGTTCGGCCGCCATCCGTAGCTGCTGCTCCATGCCTTCGCCGTAGACGGGTCTCTGGACATCCCGGAAAACCCCGAGCGGAGTCGGTCCGATGGGCCGGTCCGCGATGCGTGAAAGAGCGAAGGCGAGGCCGGGATCATCGCGATGCTCGTCGTGGACCAGCAGGGCACTCTCCGCCACGGCTCCCTTTGGCGTCTGGCCGAGCCCATCCGCTTTCGCAACATCCACGATCTCGACCGAACCACTTGGGGTCATGTGCACACCCTTCTCACCGTCGGGCCCGAATCGGATCGGCTTGCCATGCTCGAGGTAGATCCGGTTGTGCGAACGTCCCTCCTTCGAGGTGAGAGCGAGGAATGCGCCGTCGTTGAAGATGTTGCAGTTCTGGTAGATCTCGACGAACGCCGATCCCTTGTGTGCTGCGGCCTTCCTCAGGATCTCGGGAAGGTGCTTGCGCTCGACATCGATGGTTCGTGCGACGAACGAGGCTTCGGCCCCCAGTGCCAGAGACACCGGGTTGAACCCTTGCTCGAGCGACCCGAACGGCGTCGATTTGGTGATCTTGCCCCGCTCCGACGTCGGCGAGTACTGGCCTTTGGTGAGTCCATAGATCTGGTTGTTGAACATAAGGATCTTCAGGTTCACGTTGCGCCGCAGTGCATGGATGAAATGGTTACCGCCGATCGACAGTCCATCGCCGTCCCCCGTCACGACCCACACGGTGAGGTCCGGTCGCGCCGTGGCCAAGCCTGTCGCCAACGCTGGTGCACGACCGTGGATGCTGTGCAGGCCGTAGGTGTTCATGTAGTACGGGAAGCGACTGGAGCAACCGATCCCGGAGATGAAGACGAACTTCTCTCTGGGGATGCCGAGCTCGGGCATCACGCCCTGAACCGCCGCCAGGATCGCGTAATCACCGCAGCCCGGGCACCAACGGACCTCTTGATCGGAAACGAAGTCTTCCCGCGTCAATGTCCCGACGCCGCTAGCGCCTTCGGTTATCCCCCGGCCTTCGGCCTCGGGGACCGCTTTGCCGTTGCCTTCGTCAGCCATCTAGAACCCCCAGTAGGTGGTCTTCGAGCTCGCCGGCCCGGAAAGGTAGACCCTTCATCTTGTTGATAGAGATCACTTCGATCAGGAACTCGGCTCGGATCATGTGCGAGAGCTGACCCATGTTCATCTCGGGGATGACGATCTTGTTGAAGCGCCTCAGCACCGACTCGAGGTTCTTCGGGAACGGGTTCAGATGCTTGAGGTGGGCCCGGGCAACCTTCTTACCCTTCAAACGGAGACGCCGGCAGGCCGCACCGATCGCGCCATAGGTCGAGCCCCACCCGAGGACGAGCACGGTTGCACCCTCGTCTGCATCGAACTCGAGCTCTTCGATGTCTTCCTCGATCGACTTGATCTTGGCCGCTCGGAGGAGCGTCATGAGCTCGTGGTTGTCGGGGTCGTAGGAGATGTTGCCCGTGCCGTCGGCCTTCTCGAGGCCCCCCACCCGATGCTCGAGCCCCGGCGTCCCGGGGATCGCCCACGGCCGCGCCAGGGTCGTGTCGTCACGGAGGTAGGGCCAGAAGTCGTCACCTGCGTTCGGCTGCGCTGCGAAGCGAACGGAGATGTCCGGGAGCTTGTCGAGGCGCGGCAAGCGCCACGGTTCGGCCCCGTTCGCGAGGTAACCGTCGGACAGAAGGATCACGGGAGTCATGTACTTCAGCGCGATACGTGCGGACTCGATGGCAGCCCAGAAACAAGATGCCGGTGAGTACGCGGCCACGATCGGCAACGGAGCTTCGCCATGACGGCCGTACATCGCATGCAGGAGATCGGACTGCTCAGTCTTGGTAGGAAGACCTGTCGACGGCCCACCTCGCTGGATGTCGATGATGATCATCGGCAGCTCGAGTGAAAGCGCCAGGCCGATCGTCTCGGATTTCAGGTCCAGTCCCGGACCCGATGTCGTCGTCACTCCGAGATGCCCGCCGAACGCCGCACCGAGCGCCATGCCCGCAGCAGCGATCTCGTCCTCCGCCTGGACGGTGCGCACGCCGAAGTTCTTATGACGGCTGAGCTCGTGCAGGATGTCGGAGGCGGGAGTGATGGGATACGAACCCAGGAACAGTGGGAGCTTGGCCTGAACACTTGCGGCGATAAGCCCGTAAG
>JBKJYP010000274.1:0-3841 GCA_046715695.1 Actinomycetota bacterium
TGTGGGACGCGGTTGCTCGGGCCACGAGGCTCTACGACGACGATCCCGTCAAGTCTTGGTGGGAGCACGTAGCGGAGCTCGGCAAGCGAGCCCAGATCCTCAATGGCCACGGTTTCGATTCGCTCCGTTACAAGGGACCGGGAACGGAGCTCGAGATCGGCTTGCTCCCGGGCTCGAGGTGGATGAGCGCGGACTTCGAGACCGCCTGGGGCCGCAAACATGTACCGAACCTCCCGACCGAGGAGGTCTTCACCACCCCGGACTACAGACGGGTCGAAGGAACGGTTGCATCCACCCGACCGCTCTACCTACCGAGCGAGGGTGTGAAGGTCGATGATCTCGTCGTGACCTTCGAAGGTGGCCGGGCCGTGGATGTGAAAGCGACCTCGGGGGCCGAGGTGGTCAAGATCCAGATGGCGACGGACGAAGGGGCGGCGCGGTTGGGAGAGGTCGCTATCGTCGACAAGAGCTCCGCCGTCGGGCAGACGGGCATCATCTTTGCCAACACGCTCTTCGACGAGAACGCTGCCTGCCATATCGCCTATGGGGCCGGGTTCTCCTTCTGTGTGGAGGGCGCGAGCGAGGTCTCGGAGGAAGAGAGGCTGGCGATGGGCGTCAACACCTCGGCGGTCCACACCGATTTCATGGTCGGTGGGCCCGAGGTAGACATCGACGGCATCTCTAAGTCGGGAGAAGCCACCCCGATAATCCGCGACGACACGTGGGTGTTGACCGACTAACAGCGGCGTACCATCGACCTATGAGCCAGGTCATCGGATCCCCCTTGGAAGCCGGCCGCGAGGCGATCGCGAAACACGCCTGGCGCCAGGCTTTCGATCTTCTGAGCGAAGCCGATCGCATGTCGACCCTCGGTGCAGATGACCTCAGCATCCTGGCCGAAGCCTGCTGGTGGAGTGGTCGTCTCGACGACTGCATCTCTGCCCGCGAACGCTCCTTCGCGGGATTCATGGAGGCAGAGAGACCGCGCGAGGCCGCTATGGAGGCGATGCAGCTCTACGACGACTATCTCGGCAAGGGTGTGGTGTCGATCGGCACCGGATGGCTCCAACGATCGGAGAGGTTGCTCGCATCTGAGCCTGAAGGCGTCGAGCACGGTCATCTTGCTATCCAACAAGGTCACATGTCGCTGGTTGATGGCGATGTCGGCGGTGCTTCTGCCCACGTCGCCAGGGCGCTGGATATCGGAGAGCGGTTCGGCGACCGAGACGTTCAAGCCTTCGCGTTGATGCTTACAGGCAACATCAAGGTGAACATGGGTGAGGTCGAGGAGGGCCTCAAGATGCTCGACGAAGCCACCGTGGCCGCGGTCGGTGGCGAGCTCAGCCCGCACACAGCCGGGATCGTCTATTGCATCGCGATCTCAACGACCGCCGGGTTGGCGGACTACGACCGGGCAAGCCATTGGACCGAAGCCTCGATGCGCTGGTGTGAGCGACAGTCCATCTCGGGTTTCCCGGGGATCTGCAGGGTTCACCGAGCCGAGATCATGCGGCTGCGGGGTTCGTGGCTGGAAGCGGAGCAAGAGGCGAGGCGGGCCCTGTCGGAGCTCAAGGACTTCAACATCGAGTCGGCCGCCGGTGGTTTCTATGAGATCGGTGAGATCAGGCTCAGCATGGGCGATCTCCCGGGAGCAGAAGAGGCGTTCCGGGAGGCGCACGAGCTCGGCCGTGAGCCCCTTCCGGGACTAGCCATGCTGCGTCTCGCAGAGGGGAACACGGATGCCGCCTACTCCTCGATGAAGAGAGGTCTCGATGATCCTTCTCCGCCTCTCTATAGAGCGCGGCTCCTTCCCGGCATGGTCGAGATCGCAGTCGTCGCGGGTGAGCTTGATTCAGCAGATGCTGCAGTGCAGGAGCTGGCCACGATCGTCGAGACCTTCGACAGTTCGGCTCTGCAGGCGACCTACCTCTCCTGTCGCGGATCTCTCGAGCTCGCAAGGGGAGAGGTGCGCGAGGCGAGCAAGACGCTGCGCCAAGCACTCAAGCTGTGGAGCAAGTGCGACCTTCCCTACGAAGCGGCCCGTACCCGGCTGTTGTACGGCACGGTTCTCAGAGCGGAAGGTGACGAGGATGCCGCTCTGCTCGAGATCGGCGCCGCTAAAGCGGCCTTCGAGAAGCTCGGGGCGGTCCTGGACCTACGGCGCGCTATGGAGATGATGGGTGAAGCGGTTGCGGATTCACTACCGAAGGCTTCGGCCCCCGTCGCGAGTGTGATCAAGACATTCATGTTCACGGACATCGTTGGGTCGACGAAACTCGCGGAGGCGATGGGGGAGCATCGCTGGGGCAAGATGCTGTCGTGGCACGACCGCACTTTGCGAGAGCTCTTCGACAAGCACGACGGCATCGAGGTCAAGCAACTGGGCGACGGGTTCTTCACTGCTTTCGACGAGGCGAGCGATGCCATCGAATGCGCGGTCGAGATCCAACGGACGCTCGCCGCGCATAGCGAGACTGCGGGTTTCGCTCCCGACGTGCGGATCGGCCTGCATCGTGCACAGGCCACCCTGAAAGGCAGCGACTACGAAGGCAAAGGCATCCACGAGGCCGCTCGGGTCGGCGCGATAGCGGGGGCCGGAGAGATCGTGGTCAGCGAGTCCGTGATCGCCAACACTGCCACGAGGTTCCCATTCACGGAACCCCGCGAGGTGCAACTGAAGGGCTTGGCCGAGCCTATGAAGGTGGCGTCGATAGCTTTCGACTGAGGTAGCTAGGCCGTTCCTCTAGGGGTTGTCTTGCGCGTACTGCAATTCCTCGGCCCACGTGAACTCGTAGTAGCCGGAGGAGTACCGGTCGAAGTACTGGTGGGTCTGGTACATGAAGTTGTTCGCTGGATCGACGATCCAGCCGTCTGGATGCTCGAGCTGGAAGACCTGCATCGCGCACCACGCGTAGCCACAGACGTAGATCATCTTGTTGTCGTCATTGGAGCGGATGCCTCTGACTGCGGCTTGCGATGCCCGCTCCCACACCTCGGCCGGGGTTAGCCCGTCCCTGCCTCGCATCTCGACCGGTTCGTTCATCAGGTCGTAACCCATCACTCCGGGGCTGTTCATGAACTCCGCGCTGATCCGTTTCCATAGGTCGGCGAAGTGCGCGTTGGTGACGTATCGGGATCCCAAAGACCGTCGGATGCCTTTCCCTGTCGCCGGGTCATGAAGGTAGTACTGGCCGAAGTTGTGGATGTCGAGGATCGTCACCATCCCCGCCGCATAGGCACGATCGACCTGGGTCCATACCTCGTCCACGTACGCATCGTTGAGCGGGCCGCCGAGCCGCCGTTGGATGCGTTCCCAGCGGATGGGAAGACGGATGAGCTTGATGCCGCGAGAGGCGAGATAGTCGAAGGTCTTCTGTGAATCGAAGTGATAGGCGTGATCGGTTCGACCAGGCTTGCGGTTGGAGCAGGGGGCGACCTTCTTCAGAAGCACGCACCATGAAGCGCCGGCTGCAGCATCGACACCTCTCATGTACAGGGGTGTTGTCGGGTGTGCCTCGAGCACCTCAGCCTGCGGGTTGGGGTGGTCGACGCCTCCGAAGGGATTCGACTCCTCATAGGGCGACAAGCGGGCACCATCGGTCCACTCGCCCACGTTCCAGTACGTGACCCAGAGACCGGCCTCGTCGGCAGCCCTGTACCACTTCTCGCCGACGGCATTCCACTCGTCAACGTCACCAGCCGGCTTGTAGGGCCACCCGACCTCGCCTACGAACCCTCGGGCATCATTGGCACGCAGCCATCCGACCCAACCCTCGAGCTTGGCAAGCTCCCGATCCTCCACCGCGTTGTTGGCCTCCTGCGAGGGAGTCGCCGCCCCGGC
>JBKJYP010000275.1:0-10452 GCA_046715695.1 Actinomycetota bacterium
GCGCCAATATGGCGCGTTCTGATCAAGTCGATGGGTTCGTGCCTGTAGATGGGCGCCTACTTCGCGGTCGCTATCGTCGCTGCGACCATCACTTTCATAACCACACCGATGGTCGAGTGGTTCTCCCGTCGCATCGGCGCCGTCGACGTCCCGAACGACCGCAAGGTCCATGCGCTTCCAACGCCGACCCTCGGGGGCATGGCGATCTTCGCCGGCATCCTGGGGGCCGGGGCCCTGGCTGCGCTGCAACCGCAGTTCCGAGACATCTACACCCAGTCATCCGAGATCTATGGCATCGCGGCGGGGGCGATCGTCATCTTCGCTCTTGGCGCGGTCGACGACCTGCGCGACCTCCCGGCCCCGGTCAAGCTGGCCGGCCAGGTGTTCGCCGCGGGCATCCTTTTCCTCTCTGGGGTCAAGTTCCAATCAGTCACCTTGCCGAACGGTTTCTTTAGCCTCTCTGATGATGTGTCGGTGTTGGTGACCGTCGTTTGGATCGTGACGATGATCAACGCCGTGAACCTCGTCGATGGTCTCGACGGCCTCGCGACTGGATTGGTCGCGATCGCCGGGGCAGCGTTCTTCGTCTACAGCTTCAAGCTCGCGGAGACGGGTGCCGTCTTCGCCACTCCGGCGCCGCTCGTTTCGATCCTCGTCGTGGGGGCCGCCCTCGGGTTCCTCCGTTATAACTTCCATCCGGCCCGGATCTTCATGGGCGATTCAGGGAGCATGCTGTTGGGGCTTGCGCTGGGCGCGGCCACTGTCTCTGGGATCGGTCGAGCGCCGTTCGTGCTCACCCAGGTGGCATCCGATACCCAGGTCGTCCCACAGCAAACGGGCGCTGTCTTTCTTTCCTATGTGCCTTTGATGATCCCGCTATTGGTCCTCGCTATCCCGGTGCTTGACGCCGCTTTCGCGATCGTGAGGCGGGCCCGGCGCCGCCGCAGCGTCTTCCATGCCGACAAGGAGCACATCCACCATCGGCTCATGGACCTCGGTCATGGCCACCGCCAAGCCGTCCTGGTGATGTACGTGTGGGCCGCTCTCACCGCGGGGGCCGCGCTCGCGTTCACCTTCCTCGATCGCTCCGACGTGATCCTGGCCCTCCCGATCCTCGTCTCGGCCATCGTCCTCTACACGCTCTTCCCGATCCTGACGAAGGCCATAAACGCCAGATACCGCAGCTAGCGCGAGGTGGATGGGGGGCCGGTTCGCCACCGTCTAGACTTTGTGAAAGAATTCACAAGCAGCCGCACGACAGCAAGACGGTAGGCTCTCGGACGCTTCACATCGAGCCCTGCCGGCCCCGGGCAACGGAGCACGGAGGCGCCTCGGATGAGCGATAAGACAAGCAAACCCCAAGGTCGCTACGCGGCCATGCAAGGGACGGGGCAGGCCATGTCTGGCGCCTTCGAGTTCGCCGGCGCAGTGTTCATGTTCTGGCTGGTGGGCAAGGGAGTCGAGGCACTTTGGGACATCGAACCCTGGGGACAGGTAGTAGGCGGGGTCATCGGCTGGGTAGGAGGCACGGCCCACCTGTTCTACGGGGCCTACGGGAAAGAACACGCGGACAAGAAGCAACGAGCTGAGGGGACTCTGACGAAGTGATCGAGCTCGAGATGGTGTACGGGATGGCAAAGCGGGGGCTGCTTCTCGCACCCTTCGTCATCGGTGCCCTTTGGATCGCGGGCGACGCTCGTTGGGCGATCTCCGGCGCGGCTGGGATCGCGATGACGCTCCTCAACCTCTACCTCGCCGCTCAGATCATCGGCCGCGTCGCCGAGAGCAACCCCAAGCTCCTCATCCCCGCAGGGATGGTGAGCCTCATGCTCGGCCTCGCACTGCTGACGGCTATCGCCCTGGTGCTGAGGGCAACCGATGCCGTCGACTTCCCGGTCACCGGCTTCACATTGATCGGCGCGCATTTCGTGGTGGTGCTCTGGGAAGGCCTGAGCGCCAAAGGAAGGTCCAGCATCGTCGCAACCAGTTCAGAAGTCGCGAGAGTCAGGAGCTGACTTGGAGCATTTCTCCGTATTCCATCTCTTCCTTTGGGACCCCCTTATGTTCGAGGGCACCTGGTACGAGATAAACCGCGTCACCATCCTCATCTTCCTGGCGTCCGCGGTCTGCCTTTGGTTCTTCTTCGCCGGGACGAAGAGGGCCCTGATCCCCAAGGGGATGCAGAACGTGGCCGAGACGGCTTACGTCTTCGTGCAGGACAAGATCGCGGTCGATGTGATGGGTCCTGATGGCCTCAGATACGCGCCTTACCTGTGCGCACTCTTCTTCTTCATCTTCTTCTCGAACCTGCTAGAGGTCGTCCCTGGGATCCATTTCCCCGTTACATCGAGGATGGCGATCCCGGCGCTGCTGTCGTTGGTCACGTACATCCTCTACAACGTCATCGGGTTCAAGAAGCAGGGCTTCCGCTACCTCAAGAATGTCGCATTCCCGCCGGGAGTGCCGAAGCCCGTGTACATCATCCTGACGCCGATCGAGATCGCGTCTGTGTTCCTGATCCGCCCGGCCACGCTGGCCATCCGACTCCTGGCCAACATGATGGCGGGGTCCGTGCTCCTGGCGTTGTTCTTCATCTTCACGGCCGACCTGGCTCAGGCGGCGCTCGACCTCAAGCCCGTCGGCATCTTGACCCCGGTCACTTTCGCCGTGGCCTGCGGCCTGATGGTGTTCGAGCTGCTGGTTATCTTCATCCAGGCCTACATCTTCACGCTGCTCACCGCCTTCTACATCGCCGAGTCGCTGCACGGTCACGGCGATGCGGCGCATGAGGAGCCGATCCACGCGGAGAACGCCAACCCGGTGACACGTCACGAGATCGAAGGACTAGCCGAACAGACCGCCTGAATCAACCGACCGACATCGACAGACACGATCAAGGAAAGAGGAGGGCAGCAGATGACGACGGAGCTCCTGCAACTCGCACAGGAAGCAGGGATGACCGACGAGGGTTTGGCCTCGATCGGCAAGGGACTCGTATACGGCTTGGCCGCCATCGGCCCGGGCATCGGCGTGGGCCTCGTGTTCGCCAGCGCGATCGAGGCCATGGCCCGTCAGCCCGAAACCGCGGGAGAGACGAGGACCACGATGTTCCTGGGCTTCGCACTGATCGAGGCGCTCGCCCTGATCGGTTTCGTCCTCTCCTTCATCCTTTAGTCGGAGGGTCTGATGCTTTCCATAGTTGGCAGGACGCTCGTTTTCGCTCAGGAAGAGCACGAAGAGGAACAAACAACCGAAACCACAACCGAGACCGCGGAGGAGCCCACGGGTCTCGATCTGATCCTCCCGGCCACCCCGGAGCTCGTCGGTGGAGCGCTCGCGTTCGCGATCGTTGCGACCCTTCTCATCAAGAAGGCGTTCCCGAAGATCCGTGAGGGCCTTCAGGCACGCGAGGACCTGATCCGCAACAACCTAGAGGAAGCCGAGTCCGCGAAGGCCCAAGGCCAGACCGCACTCGCCGAGTACAACAAGCAGATCGGCGACGCGAAAGCTGAAGGCAGCCGCATCATCGAGGACGCTCGTTCCCAGGCCGAGGAGGTCCGCAAGGGCGTCCTCGACAAAGCCAAGGAAGAGGCCGAGGCCATCACCGCTCGTGCCCAGGAGCAGATCGGCGCCGAGCGCACTCGGACGCTTCAAGAGTTGCAGGGCACGATCGCGCAACTGTCGATAGAGCTCGCCGAGAAGGTCGTGGGCCGTTCGCTCAACGACCAGAGCCAGCGCGAATTCGTCGACGCCTACATCAAAGAGGTGGCCGGCATGGGTGGCCGCCAAGCAGGCGGGGGTGGAAACGCCTGATGGCTTCTGACGAGGTGGTCCGGGGATACGCCGAAGCCTTGTTCCACGTGGTCAAGGCCGAGGGCGAGCTCGACCGCGTCGAGGACGAGCTCTACAAGTTCGGCAAGATCCTCGAGTCGCACCACGAGCTCAAGCAGGCCTTGTCGGACGAGATCATCGATAAGGCGCAGCGCGAGGCATTGCTCGAGGCACTGCTCGGCGGCAAGGTATCTCCCCACACGCTCAGCATGCTGAACTTCATCGTTTCCCAGGGCCGCGCGCGCCAGCTGCCTCAGATCCTCGAGACGGTTTCCGAGCTGGCTGCAGAGGCTCGCCAGTCGGTCGTCGCGGAGGTCCGGTCTGCCATCCCGCTCGATGACGACCAGAAAGAGCAGCTCGCCCAAGCCCTCGGCAAAGCGACCGGCAAGAAGGTAGAGGTCAAGGTCGTCGTCGACCCGTCGGTTATCGGCGGCGTCGTTTCCAAAGTGGGGGACACCGTCATCGACGGTTCGATCAAGCGCCGTCTCGAGCAGGTCCGCCAGAGCGTCGGATAGCAGATAAAGGAGCAACATGGCTGACGAACTAACACTTTCACCTGCGGACATCTCCGCTGCTCTCAAGCAGTACGTCACCGACTTCAAACCCACGACCGAGCGCGAAGAGGTCGGCCGGGTCCGTGAGGTCGGAGACGGCATCGCTCGTATCTCCGGGCTCCCAGGCGTCATGGCGAACGAGATGCTCGAGTTCCCCGGCGGCATCGTGGGTCTCGCCATGAACCTCGACGAGCACGAGATCGGTGCCGTCGTCCTGGGTGACGCGTCACACATCGAAGAGGGATCGCCCGTCAAGCAGACAGGGCGGATCCTCTCGGTCGGTGTGGGTGACGAGCTCCTCGGTCGAGTCGTCGACGCGCTCGGTGAGCCGATCGACGGCAAGGGCGCGATCCGGCCCTCGGCCCGCAGGCCCCTCGAGGTCCAGGCCCCCGGTGTCACCGCACGCCAGCCGGTGAAAGAGCCACTGCAGACCGGGATCAAGGCCATCGACGCGATGACGCCTGTCGGTCGGGGCCAGCGCCAGCTGATCATCGGTGACCGCCAGACCGGCAAGACCGCGATCGCGATCGATGCCATCATCAACCAGCGCGAGCTGTGGGGCACCAAGGACGAGGTCAAGTGCGTGTACGTCGCCGTCGGTCAGAAAGCGTCGACCGTCGCCGAGGTGGTTGCAGCCCTCGAGTCCGCCGGTGCCATGGAATACACCGTCGTCGTTAACGCGCCGGCGAGCGCCCCGGCCCCCTTCCAGTACCTCGCTCCCTACACCGGCTGCGCCATCGGCCAGCATTGGATGGAGAACGGCCAGCACTCCCTCGTGATCTACGACGACCTCAGCAAGCAGGCCATCGCTTACAGGCAGTTGTCGCTGTTGCTCCGCCGCCCCCCGGGCCGCGAGGCGTACCCGGGCGACGTCTTCTATCTCCACTCCCGTCTTCTCGAGCGCGCGGCCAAACTGTCGGATGAGAACGGCGGCGGGTCGCTGACCGCTCTGCCGATCATCGAGACCAAGGGTGGCGACGTCTCGGCGTACATCCCGACGAACGTCATCTCGATCACCGACGGCCAGATCTTCCTTGAAGGTAACCTCTTCTTCTCGGGTGTCCGCCCGGCCATCAACGTCGGCATCTCGGTTTCACGGGTGGGCGGTAACGCTCAAACGAAGGCCATGAAATCGGTGGCCGGACGTTTGCGCCTCGACCTCGCTCAGTACCGTGAGCTGGAAGCCTTCGCCGAGTTCGGATCAGAGCTCGACAAAGCCTCACAGTCACAGCTCGACCGCGGTGCTCGCATCGTCGAGATCCTCAAGCAGAAGCAGTACACGCCGTTCCCCGTCGAGCGCCAGGTCATGATCATCTGGGCCGCCACGAACGGCCTCCTCGACGAGATCCCGGTCGACGAGGTCGCCGAATTCGAAGCCGGCTTGCTCGACCACCTCGGCTCCCGTCATCCTCAGATCGGCGAATCGATCAAGACGGGCAAGCTCGAGGAGGACACGATCGCGTCGCTGCGTAGCGCCGTAGAAGAGTTCAAGTCCACGTTCAAGGCGTCCTCGGGGGCCGCGGCCAAGACCGAGCGGGACGAAGCCGTCGCGGCTGAAAATCCGCCCACCGCAACCCCCGAGTCGGCGAGCTAGGACCGGACATGGCTCAACAGCTCCGTGCCATCAAGCGCAGGATCTCCTCGGTCGCTTCGACCCAGAAGATCACGCGCGCCATGGAGCTCATCGCGTCGTCCCGGATCGTCAAGGCCTCGCAGCGCGTGGAAGCTGCCCGACCGTACGCCGAGCAGATGAGGCGCCTTATGGCCTCGGTCGGCGAGAACGCCGGCAACATCGATCACCCTTTGCTCAAGCCGAGGGCCGAGATCAAAAAGGTCGGCTTGATCGTGATCACTGCAGACCGGGGCCTTGCCGGCGCCTACAACTCGAACGTCATCCGTGCTGCCGAAAGAGACATGCGAGACCATCGGGCGACGCGTCTCTTCCTCGCGGGCAAGAAGGGGGTCACGTACTTCCGTTTCCGGGGCTACGAATTCAGTGACTCCTGGACCGGTTCCTCCGATCAACCGCGCATCGACGATGCCCGCGCCGTCGCGAGGGCCGCTGCCAAAGCGTTCGGCGAGGGCGAGGTCGACGAGGTCCGCATCGCTTTCACTCGGTACATCACCGCAGCGACCCAGCGGCCGGTCGTCATCAAGCTTCTCCCGTCTCCCAAAGAGGAGAGCACCGAGGGAGAGCAAGCTGCGCCGTCGGGCAACTACGTCTTCGAGCCGGAGCCCGAAGACATCCTCGGATACCTGCTCCCTCGCTACATCGAAGGCGTCGTCTACCAGGGGATGCTGGAGGCCGCGGCTTCAGAGCATGCAGCCCGTCGCCGTGCCATGAAGGCTGCCACGGACAACGCCGATGAGTTGATCTCAGACCTCACCCGCGTCTACAACCAAGCCCGCCAGGCAGAGATCACGACCGAGATCATGGAGGTCGTCGGAGGCGCGGAAGCGCTCCGGCAGGCCGCACTACTTCTAGCGAAATAGGGAGGAAGGGAGCACATGGCGGTAACAGAGGAGAGACTCACGACCCCGAAGACCAGCGAGGGGCGCATCATCACGATCACCGGCCCCGTTATCGAGGTCGAGTTCCCGCCCGACGCCCTCCCCGAGATCCACTTCGCACTAACGGTCGAGCGCACGGTCGAAGGTAAGACAGACACGATCACCGCCGAAGTGGCGCAACACATCGGTGGCTCGGTGGTCAAGGCGATCTGTATGAAGGCCACGGACGGTCTGATCCGCGGTGCGAAGGTGACCAACACCGGCGCGCCCATCACCGTCCCTGTCGGCAAGGTGACTCTCGGCCACGTCTACAACGTGCTCGGCGAGCCGGTCGACGGCTCTGAGGTCCCTGCCGACGTCGAGCGTTGGCCGATCCACCGTCAGCCGCCGAAGTTCGAAGACCTCGAGCCCAAGACGGAGATGTTCGAGACCGGCATCAAGGTCATCGACCTCCTCGAGCCGTACGTCCAGGGTGGCAAGATCGGGATGTTCGGCGGTGCCGGTGTCGGCAAGACCGTCGTCATCCTCGAGATGATCAGCCGTGTCGCCACGCAGCACGGTGGTACGTCCGTCTTCGCCGGTGTCGGCGAGCGCACCCGTGAGGGCAACGACCTCTGGCTCGAGATGAAGGAATCCGGCGTCCTCGAGAAGGCCGCCCTCGTCTACGGCCAGATGGACGAACCTCCGGGCGTGCGTCTACGCGTCGCCCTCTCGGCCCTCACCATGGCCGAGTACTTCCGGGACCGCGAGCACCAGGATGTTCTGCTGTTCGTCGACAACATCTTCCGTTTCGTCCAGGCCGGCTCCGAGGTCTCCACGCTGCTGGGCCGTATGCCTTCGGCCGTGGGTTACCAGCCGACCCTGTCTGAAGAGATGGGCGAGCTCCAGGAGCGCATCACGTCCACGAAGGGTCGATCGATCACCTCTCTTCAGGCCATCTACGTCCCTGCCGACGACATCACCGACCCGGCACCTCACACGACGTTCGCCCACCTCGACGCGACGACGGTGCTCTCGAGGAAGATCTCCGAGCTCGGCATCTACCCGGCCGTCGACCCCCTCGACTCCACCTCGCGCATCCTCGACCCCCGTTACGTCGGTGACGAGCACTACAACGTTGCGCTCACCGTCCAGAGGATCCTCCAGCGCTACACGGACCTCCAGGACATCATCGCGATCCTGGGTGTCGACGAGCTCTCAGAAGAGGACAAGGTCATCGTCGCTAGGGCCCGCAAGATCCAGAGGTTCCTGTCCCAGCCGTTCTTCGTCGCCGAGCAGTTCACCGGCATCGCCGGCAAGTACGTCAAGACGGAGGACACGATCGCTTCGTTCAAGGCCATCACCGAGGGTGAGTACGACCACCTCCCGGAGCAGGCCTTCTACATGGTCGGTGGCATCGAAGAAGCTGAAGCGAAAGCTAAGGAGCTCAACGCCTAGATGAAGGTCTGTAGATGAAGGTCTCCATCGTTTCTCCTGAAGAGAACGTCTTCACCGGCGAAGCTGAGCTGGTCGTCGCTCGGTCGCCGGAAGGCGACTTCGGCATCATGCGCGGCCACATCCCTTTCCTGGCGGCTCTGGTGCCGGGGTTCGTGACGGTCGTGAAGGGGGCCGATAGGAAGCGCTTCTTCGTGACCGGCGGCTTCCTCGAGGCTTCCGGGCCGGCGGACGACTATCACGTGATCGTGCTGGCCGACGATGCCGAGCTCGCCGGAGAGATGACGGCAGAAGAGGCCAAGGCGCGGATCGAGGAGGCCCGACGCAAGGTGGACTCGGAAGAGCGGGAACACGCCGAGGTTCAGGCCTCGATGGCCGACATCACTTCCCTCGGCAACTGATCCTGCGTCGATGGCAGACAGCGGGCGGGAGGGCAGCAGCAACGATCTCCGCAGCCGGGTCTTCTGCTCCTCGTGCGGCTGTTCCGAGACGCGCAGACACGACTCGACGCCCTTGGGCTGGCAGGAGATGCCGGACGCGAACAATCGGAAGCTCGCGTTGTGTCCCGAGTGCGTCCGCCGTAACCTCTGGCTCATCGAGGCCCGCCTTGATATCGATCCGGGCTCTGGTCTGTAGTTGATGTCCGAACAGCCGGCTCTCTACTTCCGTGAGGTTCAGCGGCCTTATTGGTGGTTCTATCTCGTCGTCGTCGCCGTATCTGGAACTGCGGCATCCCTGACCTTCAACACCGGCCGGAGCGGTATCCAGCTGATCCTGGTCTGGGCGATCGGGATACTTGGCCTTCCCTTAATCGCGATAACCCTCAGGCAGGTGACGGAGCTACGGAACGATCAGCTGCTGGTGGAGCTGGCTCCCTTCTGGACGAGGGAGGTGCCGCTCAGCGAGATCGAGAGCGTTGAGGCGGTTACCTACAGGCCGATCCGTGACTTCGGCGGGTGGGGGATCCGTTACGGATTCTTCAAGAAGCAGTGGGCCTACAACATGAAAGGCAAAGAGGGCGTTCTCCTGGGGCTCGTCGATAAGAAGCCGCTTCTGGTGGGTTCTCAGCGAGCCCAAGAGCTAGCCGACGCGATCATCGCTGTTCAGCAGGGCTCCTAGCTCCCACCACGAAGGCTCCCTTCGCAGCTTCGAGTCTCAGTTCTTCGATCTCAGCCAGGTTCTTCTCGGCCCGGGTCGCGAGTTGCTCGAAATCGACTCCCGCTAAGCGATCATCCTCCCGGCCGATGCTCGCCATCGTTGCCCATAGCGACATCCTTCCGTCGACCCCCAGCTTCAACGCTTCTAGCTCGATCAAGCGGCTGAGAGGGGAGTATCCGGTGAGCTGTCCGTTGAGCTTGAAACGCCCCAACTTCTCTGCAACCCACCCGGCACTTCTCTTTATCGCGTCTGGAGCCACGTCGATCTTCTCGAGCAGTCCTTCGACGGTTCCCTGGTCCTCGGCCAGGATGGGCAACATCCTTTCCATCTGCTGGGCGATAGGCCCCGTCGGATTGTTGTCGAGTATCCGTTTGACGAGTTCGATCCCGGTGACGGATCCGGCGAGATGATCATTGAGATAGATGCCCAACAACTTGGTGTCGATCATCGAGCATCCATACCCGTTTCTCCCACATGGACACCAGAAAGATGGTGTGTCATCTTGCTTTGTTGGGGAAAGCAATGTACGCATTGTCCTTTGGGACGAAGCTAGCGCGGGCGGATCCCGTCCGCCCGGGGGAGGGAGAGATATGGCAGATGACAGAGGACTGGTCGATCGGGTCCGCGATGTGTTCGCAAACGTAGGCGAGTCGACCGCTGAGGTCGTCGCGCCGGAGGACCCGGAGGCCAGCCGAACTGCTCGCGTCAGGGAACTCGTGGCGAGCGCAACAACGGCTGGTGCAGACATCGCTCGGCCAGAACCCGCTAAGCCCGCTCGTAAGAAGAGCACCCGTAAGAAGACGGCTCGCAAGAAGCCGGCTGCCCGGAAGGCTCCTGCACGCAAGAAGGCAACGGGCCGCAAGAAGACCGCTGCCAAGAAGACGACCGCCCGGAAGAAGACCACGGCTCGTAAGAAGCCGACCGCCCGGAAGAAGACCACGGCTCGTAAGAAGCCGCCCGCCCG
>JBKJYP010000276.1:0-3993 GCA_046715695.1 Actinomycetota bacterium
GGCGTGGGCGTGGGGGTTGGGGTTGGCGTAGGGGTCGGGGTCTCAGCAGGTGACGGTGTGGCAGTGACCGACCCCGATGGCGAAGGGCTCGCGCTAGCCGTGAGGGTCGGAGAGGGCGAAGGAGTGGGAGTCGAAGGGGGGCGAACCTGGAACGAGAGGTCATCGACGGCGATGAAATTCGAGTTCGAGCCAGTCTGACCTCCCGTTATCCGGGCGCGTCTGATCACCGGGTTCGCGGTTGACGTGCCGACAGTCAGGTTCTGCCACGTCGAATTACTCTGGAACGTGATCGATCGCGTCAAGATCGGAGTCGTCGCAGTATCGGAGTCGAAGGCCTCCATCTTCGCTTCGAAACCTCGGGGCGTCGAAAACTGCTCGTCTGCTCGCACCCAGATAGTGACTGTGCTCTGAAGACTTTCAAAACGGATGATGACGGGCTCCCGAGCGAACTCTCCCGCTTGTTCGCCGTGTCCGACCCGGGTGCCCGAGCGGGCGGCGATGCAATTCGAGGAGAAGCACTGATAGACCAGAATCCCATTGGGGAAAGTGAATCCTTGGGGGCGAAACTCCGTGGTGTAAAGGCCCTCGTTGACCTCGAAGTCGAAGGTCGTTGCTTGCGCGACGGCGGAATTAGTCGCGAATGAGAGCAGCAAGGCAAGGGCGAGTAGGACTCGCATCCACATGAGTCGGCGTGCTGTGCGACGAGATTCACCAAGCATGGGACTCTCCTTCCAGCCGGCCACTGGGCAGGAAGGAGTCTAGGTGGTGGGGCCCGCCTTTTCCATGAAAGCTCAGCGTTGGGAGGGCGAAGCCGCCGCACCGACTCGAGGAACCCTCCCGTGTACGGTTGCTTCACTAGTCTCTATTCCCCTCACCAGGGGTGAATCGCCAACCATCAGAAGGAGGCGTCCATGGACAACCAAGAGATGGGCAACCAGAAGGAGTGGGAAGAGCACCACCACGAAGCGATCGTCCACGATCATGCCCACTACCACGTGACCCACAATTTCAACGAGCGCACGGGCAGCTTCGAGCACCTGAGCTCCCGCCATTCGCATCCCCATGATCACGGCGAGATCTCTCACGTGCACTGGCCGCACGAGAACTTCGAGCATGAGCACCTCGGCGAGGCTCACGTCCACGATCACGAGGACGCCGTGCGCAAACGGACAACCCGCAAGGCCAAGGCGACCGCCCCCAAGAAAACGACGGTCAAGACCACCAAGGCCAAGTAGCTCCCGCCGCGAGACCTTTCGGGAGCCCTGTGTGTCTTAATACATGTGAAGCGGGGTGTGGCGATCGAAGGGGCAGCGGGCATGCTGGCGGACGAGGCTCAAGACAAGCTTGGCCGTCTCTACAACGAGCACAGCCGTGATGCCCTGAACCTGGCCTACCTGCTCACCGGCGACCGAGCCGTTGCAGAAGACCTCGTCCATGAAGCCTTCAGCCGATTGATGGGGCGCTGGCAGGACATCCGCAAGGAAGACTCGCTCCGTGCCTACCTGATGCGCACGGTCGTGAACCTCTCGAAGAACACGCGGCGACGGAAGGGATCCGAGAACCGCTACCTCCAGTCGCTCAACGGCCATCGCGATGTCGCTCCCCCACCTGAGCCCGGTGAGCGTCACCTCTTGCTGGCAGCATTGCGGGCACTGCCCGACCGGCAACGCGCGGCGGTCGTCCTCCGCTTCTGCGAGGACATGTCCGAAAGGGACACCGCAGCGATCCTCAACACATCGGTCAAGGCAGTGAGATCACTCGTAGCCCGCGGGCTCGAGAACCTGCGCGCAGGAGGACAACTCGATGGATAGACACGACAACCTGGAAGCCAAGCTCCGCGAGCTTGGTCGGGAGGCGCGCACAACTCTTCCAACGCTCGACCCGCCTCAGGGAGCGCGGCGTCGCATCAAGACCAAGCGCGCTCTGACCGCTGGGCTGAGCGGCGCACTCGTGATCGCGCTCGCAGCCGGTGCGATGGCAGGGATGAAGTTCCTGCCGGGTCGCAGCTCCGGGAGCCTGGTCGATCTGAGCGACGCGGTTGCTGCGACTGAACAGACGAGTGCCAAGGTCCGGGCCGAAGGCCGGTACACCTTCGAGGGCGGTCCTTTCACGGAGAAGGCCAACGAGGGAACCATGACCATGCAAGGAATGATCGATTTCGCTACCGGAGACGGGATCCTGACGATGACTACGGACACCTTTCTTCAGGAAGGTGACCTCACAACTCTGACGGTCGATGGCAAGACCTACATGAAGACCGAGCCTCCTCTCGACCCGGAGCGACCCTGGTTAGTCTCAGAGGCAAGGGCCGATGAAAGCTCCGTCTTCGGTATGCAACCTCAAACGGACGCGAACTCATATCTGAGCGAGATCCTCAACCTCGTTGATATCGAGGAGCTCGGCCGAGAGGAGATCTATGGCGTCGAGACGACTCACTACCGAGGCCGGGTCGATGAAGACCTCTTTTCAGACGAGCCTGGTCAAACCGGAGAGATGGGTCCCTGGGACATCTGGATAGGCGACGATCTTCTCGTCAGAAGGATGGCGATGTCGGTCGCCTTCTCTTCCGAGGAGATGGGCAACATCGAGATGAGCTTCGACATGACCTACTACGACTTCGGAGTGAAGGTGGATCTCGAGGCGCCTCCGGCAGACCAGATCCGCGACGCCGACGACCCGTTACCAACTAGCCCGCCGGAGGGGATCGATGCGACAGACCCACTCTTCATGCACGTCGACGGTCACTTCTTTGGAGTGATAGCTGCAAGTCGTGGAGGGATGTTCGACCTGACCTGTGCCACATACCCGAAGTGGGCTACGACGCTCGATCTGCACCTTGCGGACCGTCCTCAAGATGTCGTGATGAGCTTGGTCAGAGACGACGCGATGCATCTTGACACCGACCAGCCGTCGGGTGTGCCGGGTGGACCGACCGTCTGCTTCCAAGGGATCGAGCCTGAACTCGATCTGGTTATCGAAGAGCCGACGAAGTACGGGTTCACCTTTTCAGATCTCCTGGGGAGCCGGAAGGAAACCGGCACCTTCGAAGGCGTGGCCAGCTCCTATATGGAGCCTCCCGAAGATGAGGTGGATCCGGATCTCGGGCCTATCGCACAAGTCATCTTGGATGCCGCCGCAGCCGAGGAGAGCTACCGGACCTCGCATCCCGGGTACACCAAGTCGATCGAAGCGCTGGAGGCAGAGGGCTTCAACATGGTGGATGGGATCCGAGTGCAGGTCGTTAGCGCCACGTCCGACGGGTACTGCATCGAAGGCTGGAATGAGCACGGTCGCCTTCACGTGGACAGCACTTCCGGCTTCCCGGAGGAAGGCAGCTGCGCGGACGCCGGATAACATGGCGACGTTTGCGGGTGTAGCTCAATGGTAGAGCACCAGCCTTCCAAGCTGGCTATGAGGTTTCGATTACCTTCACCCGCTCGTGGCCGAGCCGAGCTTCCGTTCGATCGTGGAAGAGAACGCCGAGCGATATCTCGGCTGGCTCAAGGAGGCTTGCTCTATCCCTTCGATGGCAGGGAACGATGCCGACCTCGCAGCGATGGCGAGCTGGGTCGAGGAAAGACTGACCGAGCTCGGCGGGAAACCCCAACGACTCAAGTACGGGGATGCTCCTCCCGCACTTCTCTGCAGCTTCGGGTCCGGCCCCCGGTCCGTGCTCGTCTACGACCACTACGACGTGCAGCCGGTAGATCCGATCGATCTCTGGGTCACGGACCCGTTCAAGCCCGAGATCAGGGACGGCGTCTTCTATGCGAGAGGTTCCGCCGACAACAAAGGTGACCTGGTGGCGCGACTCGCGGGACTCGACGTCTACAGGCAGCTTCACGGAGAACCCGCGGCCGAAGTGAAGTTCCTCATCGAAGGCGAGGAGGAGACGGGCTCGAAGAACTTCGAGACCCTCGTCCACGACCATGGTGATGCGCTAAGAGCAGATGGCTGTATCTGGGAGGGGGACGGCATCGATCATGCCGGCCG
>JBKJYP010000277.1:0-9817 GCA_046715695.1 Actinomycetota bacterium
GTCCTCTATGACGACGCCGACCCTCACGGTTCGATAGTCGCACTCGAGCCCGAGACTGGATACGTGCGTGCGATGGTCGGGGGCCGCGACTGGTTCTCCCTCCGCAAGAAGGACAAGTATTCCAAGCTGAACCTCGCGATCCAGGCGGAGCCGAACCTCCAGAGGGTGAAGGTCGAGGGCAAGAAGGACAAGTTCGAGATCGCGCCGGCCCCAGGGACCGGGCGACAGGGAGGCTCTGCCTTCAAGGTATTCGCTCTCGCCGCGGCACTCGAGAACGGGATATCCCTCTCCAAGGTCTATCAAGCGCCCGGCAGCATGGTCATCCCGATCCCTGGTTCGGCCCCGTGGGATGTCCAGAACTACGAGGGCGGCTCGTTCGGAGCGATGTCACTGCTGCAGGCGACTATCAATTCGGTCAACGTCGTCTACGCGCAGGTGATCCTCGAGGTGGGACCTGAGGTAGTCATCGAGCTCGCTCGCGAGATGGGGATCAGGACGCCTCTCCTCCCCAACCCCTCGTCCGTCTTGGGTTCGAACGAGGTCAACCCTCTCGGGATGGCTTCGGCTTACGGCACCCTTGCGACCGGTGGGTTGCAAGTGGACCCGGTTGCCATAACGAAGATCGTCGACACCACCAAGAACCCCGACAAGGTCATCTACCAGGACCGGGCCAAGCCTGAGCGCGTCCTGCCCGAATCGACGGCGTACCTCACGACGAGTGCCTTGATGCAGGTCATCCAGCGAGGCACGGGCACGGCGGCACTCGGGGTCGGTCGTCCTGCCGCCGGCAAGACCGGCACTGCTCAGGAGTACAGGGATGCCTGGTTCGTCGGTTACACACCCGACCTCGTCGCTGCCGTCTGGGTGGGTTACCCCGAGGCACAACTGGAGATGAAGACCTACTGCTATTCGGTCTTGTGCCGCATCACGCGACGCCAGGTCACCGGCGGTTCGTGGCCGACAGAGATCTGGACGCTGTTCATGGCTCGAGCACTCGCGAATATCCCGGCGACCCCGTTCGAGGTGCCTGAGCTGGGATCGATAACGGTCGAGATCGATACGCGAACGAGATGCCTCGCGGACGAGACCACGCCCGAAGAGTTCCGTGAGGATGCAGAGTTCCCCCTCGGCGCCGAGCCCACGACGTCATGCCGCAACGAGGAGGACGAGCAGAAGGTCCCGAACCTCTTCGGCTTCCCCTACGAGGAGGCCGCGGCCATCCTCAGCAACAAGGGCTTCAACGTCGCTCGTCAGGACGAGCCGTCCGATACCTATCCCCCCGGCCGGGTGATCGGGCAATCCCCGGAGTCCGGCACCAAGCTCCTCCCCGGCGACACGGTCACGCTCATCGTCTCTGTCGAATCGACGACGCAGACCGCCTACGTCCCGAACGTGCTGGGTTTCACCAGGAGCGACGCCGAAGGGACCTTGGCTCGAGACGGGTTCGCGGTGCGAGTGATCATCGAATCCGAATCCAACAAGGACCAGGCGAAGCAGAGATCGGGCCTTGTGTGGAAACAGTCCCCTGCGGGCGGAGAAGAGCTCGAACAGGGTGGCACCGTCACGATCTGGGTGAATCCCTAGCTACTTCCTCCGGGACGCGTAGGGGTGGCCCGGGACGACGAAACGCCAGGGGATGTCTGTTCCTCGGCCCTCCCCCAGCCCGATCCGTACCGTCTGTGCTATCTCGCGACTCCGGTACTCGTGGGTCACGGCGTCTTCAGAGATGTGGAACACGCCCCCGCGCAACATCGAGGCTCCGTCGAAACGCTTGTCGATCCCCATCGCCTGAGCGAGCCGAGCCGGCCCAGCGGCGAGGAGGCGATCATGCATCGGACCGCGACGAAGACGCATCTCGTCGAGACCTTCGATGGGCTCACCGGCCCGCAGGAGAACCGCCTCACTCTCTCCCTCTCGGCCGCACACGACGTTGACGCACCAGTGCATCCCGTACGTGAAGTAGACATAGAGGCGGCCTGGGGGGCCGAACATCGTCGCGTTGCGCGGGGTCATGCCGCGGTAGCCATGGGAGCCGGGGTCGATCCCTCCGCGATAGGCCTCGACCTCGACGAGCCGGACACTCGTGACTGGGCCGTGCTCGGTACCCCTCACGAAGACACACCCGATCAGGTCGCGAGCGACGGTCGGCGCGTCCCGTCCATAGAACGCTCGCGTGAGTCGCGACATGGCTAGTCGAGCAGGGAGACCAGGAGCGCTTTCTCGGTGTGCAGCCTGTTCTCGGCCTGGTCCCACACGACCGACTGGGGGCCGTCGAGCACACCGGCTGTGATCTCCTCCCCGCGATGGGCGGGGAGGCAATGCATGACGATCGCCTCCGGGTCCCCGAGTGCAACCACGTCCTCGTTGAGCTGGTAGGGACGGAACACCTCAGAGCGTGCTTCGGCTTCAGCCTCGTGTCCCATGCTGGCCCAGACATCTGTGTAGATGACGTCGGCCCCCGAGGCGGACTCCGCAACGACATCGGAGACCGTCACGCTCCCCCCGGATTCTGCAGCCATGGCGGTCGCCTGTTGGACCACGTCGGAGGAGGGCTGGTGGGTCGGTGGACATGACAGCCGGACGTGCATCCCACACTTCGCACCGCCGAAGAGAAGGGAATGGGCCACGTTGTTGCCGTCCCCGACGTAGGCGAGCGTCGTGCCGGCAAGGATCTTCTTGTGTTCGCGGATGGTCATCAGGTCGGCCAGTCCCTGGCAGGGGTGCGAGTGCTCGGTCAAAGCATTGATGACGGGCACCGAGGCGGCTTGTGCGAAGTGGGTCAATCGCTCGTGGTCGAGTGTCCTGACCACGATCGCATCCACATACCGAGACAGGGCCCTGGCACTGTCCTCGAGGCTCTCCCCGCGCCCGATCTGCATCTCCGAAGCACTGAGGGATATGGGGTGGCCGCCGAGCTGAGCCACCGCGACCTCGAAACTCACGCGGGTCCTCGTGGAAGGTTGCTCGAAAACGAGCGCTACCTGCATTCCGCTGAGCTTGTCGTCCCACTTGCTCCGCTTGCGTTTGAGGGCGTCGGCCTCATCCAGGAGCTTCTCGATCTCGATCCCCTCGAGGTCCGCCAAGGATAGGAAGTCTCGTTTGGCCATCTAAGACCTCAACTCCGCACCAAGTCTCTCGGCCAGCGCGTTGACGATGCGATCGCGCACGGCGGTGGTCTGGTCGTCCGTCAAGGTTGCTTCATCGCTACGCAGTTCGAGAGCGTAGGCGAGGCTCTTGCGTCTCTCACCCACCTGATCTCCTTTGTAGATGTCGAACAGCCTTTGTGACACGAGCTCGGGAGCTCCCGCGGCCTCGATCAGCTTGCCGACCGCACCTGCCGGGATGTTGTCATCGACCACCACAGCTATGTCCATGAATGCAGATGGGAAACGTGGGGGCTCGATCGCCTTGGCCGTGCCCGGCATCGCCGCGAGGATGCGTGAGAGCGCGACCTCCAACACGACCGTTCCTTCCGGCACCTCGAAGCGAGCGCACACATCCGGGTGGACCTCACCGACGACCCCGGCGAAAGCTCCACCGATGGAGACCTGCCCCCCCCTGGTCGGGTGGAACGGCATCCCCGAAACAGCCTCGTATGAGATGGCATCGACCCCGAGCGCGGTCAATTCCGCACGCATAACGGACTTGAGGGCGAAGACATCCCATCGGCGTTCGGCCTCAAGCCACGATCCTTGCCGGAACGCTCCGGTGCAAGCAAAAGACAGCACCGCCGCCTCACGCGGCAGCCGCTCGTTGGTGGGCTCGTAGACCCTCGCTATCTCGAAGATGGAGACATGATCGGCGCGGTGAGCGGTGTTCCGCGCCACGGTGCGGAGCAGCGACGGCATGAGGGACGTCCGGAGAACCGTCTCGTCCTCGGACATCGGGTTCTCGAGCCGAACGAAAGATCGCGCGGGGTGGTTCGGATCGAGGCCCAACAGGTCGAGCTCGCCCGGCTGGGTCAGGGCGGGGGTCCACACCTCGAAGAGGCCGAGTGTGGCGAGAGCTTCCTTCAACTTGCGCTCGGCCGCTTGGGCCTCATCGAGACCACCCGACAGGCCCGGTGGCAAGGTCGAGTCGATGCGCTCGTAGCCGGCGAGGCGTCCTATCTCCTCGATGAGATCGATCTCGCGGGTGAGGTCTGCACGGAAGGTCGGGACGGTCGCGACGATGCCTGGAACGTCGACCTCGGCTTCGATCCCGATGGACTCCAGGTAGTCGACCTGCGCGTCATCGGTGATCGACACACCGAGGATGGCCGTCGTCCTACGAGGACGCACCACGATCGGCCAGGGCTCGACCGGCTTGACGTTCATGTCGAGCGGGGCCGAGGGGGTCTTACCTCCGTCGATCTCTGCGAGGAGCGCCATGACGCGGGCTGCGGCGTACGGGACGGCGTTCGGATCGACGTTGCGCTCGAAGCGAGCAGAAGCCTCGCTGCGGATGTTGTGCCGGCGCGTCGTGTAGGAGATGGAGCGAGGATCGAAGTGCGCCGACTCGAGCAGGATCGTCGTCGTCGTGTCGCCAACCTCGGACGCGGCTCCTCCCATCACGCCGGCGAGAGCCAGGGAGCCGGAAGGGTCGGCGATCATCAGATCGTGGGGATCGAGAGAGATCGTACGGCCGTCGAGCAGCTCCAAGGTCTCCTTCTTGCGCGCCCGGCGCACGGTGATCGTCCGATCGGCAACCTTGTCGGCGTCGAACGCATGGAGGGGCTGGCCGGTCTCGAGCATCACGTAGTTGGTCACATCGACGATGTTCGAGATGGGCCTCATGCCCGCAGCCAACAGCCTTCTGGCTATCGCCGGAGAAGACGACCCGAGCTTCACGTCGGCCAGCTGTCCGAGGTAGCGCGTGCATCCTTCAGGGTCTTCGATGTCGATCTTGATGCCCGGCGCTCCCGAGGGAGAAGCCGGTACAGACGGGATCCTCAGCTCGTTGTGCAACACGGCCGCCACCTCACGGGCGATCCCGATCAGGCTCATGCAGTCCCCACGGTTCGGGGTGATCTCGAGTTCGAGGATCGTGTCGTCGAGGCCGAGCAGGGCGACCACGTCCTCACCTTCAGGTGAGTCTCCCGGGAGCACGAGGATCCCGGAATGGTCCTTCGAGATGCCCAGCTCGGCGGCGGAACAGAGCATGCCCGCGCTCACCTCCCCTCGGATCTTGCGTTCGCCGATCTCCATCCCCGGGAGCCGCGCACCGACTCGGGCGAGCGGCACCCTGTCCCCCACCACGAAGTTGCCGGCCCCGCAGACGACGCGCTGCTCCTCGTCCTCGACGGTCACATCTACGAGAGACAGCGAATCTGCGTTGGGATGGGGCTCGATGTGACGCACGGTCGCGACGATGACCCCATCGATGTCTTTCCCCGGGCGCGTGACGGTCTCGACCTTGGTGCCCGAGAGGTCGAGCAACTCCTTGAGCTTCTCGACGGGAACATCGATGTCGACGTAATCCGAGAGCCACTTCAGGCTGACCCTCACGATAAGCCTTTCCAACTGCGGAGGAACCGAAGGTCGTTCTCGTAGAAGTGGCGGATGTCCTTGACACCATGAGCGAGGGCCGTGATCCGTTCGACCCCCATGCCGAATGCGAAGCCTGAGTAGCGCTCGGGGTCGTAACCGACCCACTTGAACAAGAAGGGGTCGATCATGCCGGCCCCCAGGACCTCGATCCAACCTTCGTTCTTGCACACGCGGCAGCCCTTGCCACGGCAGACGAAACACTGGACATCGACCTCGACGGACGGCTCCGTGAAGGGGAAGAAGTGAGGACGCATCCGGACGTCGAGCTCGTCGCCGAACATGGCGCGAGCGAAAGCCTCGAGCGTTCCTTTCAGGTCGGCCATCGTGATGCCTTCGTCGACCGCCAGACCTTCGATCTGGGCGAACCCGGCGAGGTGGGTCGCATCCTCCGCATCACGGCGGTAGCAGCGGCCTGGGACGACCACGTAGACCGGAGGTTCCTGCGACTCCATCACGCGGATCTGCACGGGAGACGTGTGAGGGCGAAGGCTCAAGGCTTCGTTGCTTCCCTCGATGTAGAACGTGTCCGTCTGCGAACGTGACGGATGCTCCGGCGGAGTGCCCATCGCGTCGAAGCTGTATGTCGAGAGTTCGACCTCGGGACCATCCGCGACGCGGTAACCGAGACCCGTGAAGACGTCGACTATGTCCCAGATGGTTCGGGTGAGGGGATGGACTCCCCCGACCTCCATCGGGTAACCGGGCAGGGTGACGTCGATGCGCTCGCGCTCCCAACGATCCGCCTTCGCTGCCACGGCGAACGAGGCGGTTCGCTCATCGAGAGCGCGCTGGAGCGCGGCCTGGACCTCGTTGGCGACCGCACCCACTTCTCGACGCTCGTCCTCGCTCAGGTTCCCGAGTGACTTCCGGGCACCGGACAAGGGGCCCTTGCGGCCGAGCACCCGAACGCGCGCCTCTTCCAGTGCAGCGAGATCTGCTGCTTCGGCTATCGATCGCAAGCCATCGGTGCGAACCGCCTCCAGAGAAGAACGGACCTCAGCAGCGCTACTCATGCCTGGCCTTCCGCCGGAAGCGTCACCGTGAAAGTGGAGCCCTGGCCCGGCTCGGACACGACCCTCAGTTCTCCGCCGTGTGCTTGCACCAGTCTCTTGCTGAGGTACAGGCCGAGGCCCGACCCACTAGGGGACGCCTTGCCGCCGACAGGCGGAGCCGGCCCGTCGAAGATTGCATCGACGCGCTCTGGCTCGATCCCCACACCCCGATCCACGAAGCGGATCTCGACTCTGTCCTCGATGCGCTCGGCCGTGATCTCGATCGCGCCTTCGTCGGAGAACTTCAAGGCGTTCTCGAGCAGGTTCGAGATCACGTGTCCGATCCTGATCGGGTCGGCCCAGGTCGTTAACGACTCGGGGATGTCTATCGAAACGCGGTCGACCCCCGGCAGCTGGGCCAAGCCCTCGAGAGCCGCCTCGGCGATGTGACGCAGCTCCGCAGCGGCCGGCGATAGCTCCAACCGTCCGGCCTCCATGCGTGCCAGGTCCAGGATCTCGGCCACGATCCTGCCCATCCGCTTAGCGTCGTAGCCGATCGTGGCGACGAGCTCTTTGCGCTGGTCGTCGGTGAAGCGATCCCATCGTTTGATGAGGGTCGAAGAGAAGCCCTGCAGGGATGTGAGCGGAGATCGCAGCTCGTGCGCGATCTTCGAGATCATCTCCGCGAAGTTGACCCCCTCCGTCATGACGTTCCTTCTCCCGCGCGCCGGGGGTGGCGGGACTCCTTCCGCGCAATGTCGAACAAGAGGATCGAGCCGGCGATGGCGACGTTCAGGGACTCCGCGGGACCCGGCATCTCTATGGAGACGACGCTGTCCACCAGCCCTCGGACCTCGTCCGACATGCCCCAGGCCTCGTTGCCGAGGACGAGGGCGACGGGTCTGTCCGCCGGAACATCGTCTAGCGAGCCTTCGGCGCGGGCGGCCGTGCCGAGGATCGAGAACCCCCTCCCGCGCAGGAGATCGATCACCTCATCGAGAGGAGCGATCGCGATAGGGAGACGGAAGATGCCTCCGGCCGAAGAGCGGACGGTCTTTGGCGAATAGGGATCGACCGAACCTCGGATGAAGACGACCGCATCGGCGCCCGCCGCGACCGCCGACCGAACCAGCGTCCCGGCGTTGCCGGGATCTCGGACATCGGCCAGGACGAGCACGAGCTTGGCGTCGAGAGGGATCCGCTCGAGTGACGTGTCGGGCGTGAGCACCCGGGCGACCACGCCTTGAGGTGTGGTCGTGGTGGACATCGATCGGAGCACGTCGTCGGTAACCTCGAGGACCGGGACGTCACCCGGAGGCTCGATCTTGGTGCCGGTCGTGATGAAGATCTCGAGCACATTCCCGCTGGCGACGGCCTCGGCCACGACAGAGTGGCCCTCGGCGAGGAACTCGCCGGCCCGCTCGCGCTCACCTCGGCGGGCGAGCTTACGGAGAGCCTTGACCCGCGGATTGCTCAGACTCGATATGACCTCTCGAGATGCTTCGACGTCATGCAGTTTCTGCGTCAACGCCCTCGTCAGACGATCGTCTCGACGATCGGCCAGGACAAGAGGGGATCATTGGCCACTGGCAGCATCGACTGACCTAATCGAATCAGGAAGAGACTTCTTGGCGGTTTCGGCGAGAGCGGAGAACGCGGCCGCGTCGTTGACGGCCAGCTCGGCCAGCATCTTGCGGTCGATCTCGATCTCGGCGGTCCGCAGGCCGGCCATCATCCGGCTGTACGAAAGCCCGTTCTCGCGGGCGGCAGCGTTGATGCGGATGATCCAGAGACGACGGAAGTCGCCTTTCTTCGCCCGGCGGTCACGGAACGCGTAGAC
The DNA here is from genome assembly GCA_046715695.1 of Actinomycetota bacterium. Classification (GTDB taxonomy): domain Bacteria; phylum Actinomycetota; class CADDZG01; order CADDZG01; family WHSQ01; genus DATLNM01. The sequence continues at coordinate 8,361 of JBKJYP010000277.1, forward strand.
ACCCGAGTGCGTTACCTGCTCTTTGGCGGCGCGGAAGTGCTTGCCTCGGGACGAGTAATAGCCCTTGGCCTGCTTCAGTACCTTGCGGCGTCTCTCCCTGCCGACGACGCTTCTCTTGACTCTTGGCATGACAACCTCCTGAAGGTTCTAAAAAATCGCTCCCTGGCGCATCCGTGCCGGGCTACTGGCCGAGCATCCGCCGGATGCGTTTGGTGTCTGATGCGGACACGACGGCATCGGGACGGCGCAACCGTCTCTTGCGCTTGGCATCCTTCTTCTCGAGGATGTGGTTCGCGAAGGCGCGGCGGCGGCGGATCTTGCCCGTGCTCGTGACCTTGAAGCGCTTCGCGGCTCCCCGGTGGGTCTTCATCTTCGGCATATCTAGCCTCCTTCGGCTCTAGTCACCTTCGGCGGCCGGGCCTGGGCTTGTTCCTCTTCTGTCCCTTCGGCCTTCTCCTCCTCGACTTCGGGCAACTCGGGGAGCTTGCCCGCATGCTTCGGAGGTGGCGGAGCCTTGTGTGTAACGGCTTCTTTGTACGGCGTGAGCACCATCGTCATGTTGCGGCCGTCCAACTTGGGTGGAACATCGACCTTGGCGATCTCGGCGACATCCACCGCCAGCCTGTCGAGCAGCTTGCGTCCGAGATCGGAATGGGCCATCTCCCGTCCCCGGAACATGATCGTCGTCTTCACCTTCGCCCCTTGGCGGAGGAATCGAACGACGTGGCCCTTCTTGGTCTCATAGTCGTGCGGGTCGATCTTCGGCCGCATCTTCATCTCTTTGACGACTATGAGGGATTGCTTCTTGCGGGCTTCCTTGTGGCGCTGATCCTGCTCGTACTTGAACTTGCCGTAGTCCATGATCCGGCAAACGGGTGGATCCGCCTGAGCTGCTACCTCGACAAGGTCAAGATCCTGCTCGTTAGCCATGGCGATCGCATCATCTATCTCGACGATCCCCACCTGCGAGCCGTCCGCTGCGACCACGCGGACCCGGGGGACCCGGATGCGATCGTTGATCCTCAGATCTGTTGCGATGCGTTGTCTCCTTCTCTATGCCTATAAAACGAAAAGCCGATGACGCCAAGTGACGTCACCGGCCGGGATGCGCGTCCCGATACGGGACGGGCACCTTTGCGGTGCGCAACCCCCGCGACTTGCCCTCGGAAGGGCGTTGCCGGGAGGTGAGGAGAGCACGGATCAGGCTGGCGTCCGGCCGAGCCCGCCCGCTTTCTCCTACTTGGCGAACAACTGCGTGGAGTATAACGGCGCGGTGGAAGAGCGATCCGACGACCCGGAAAGGCCGAGCATGAGGCCGCGGGTGGTGGACAAGCGGCGATCGGCCCAACCGGCGAGCACCGAGCCGGCTACCGAACCATCGGCCCCGGCCCCCCCGGCCCCGGCCCCCCCGGCCCCGCCCCCCGCAAAGTGGGCCCCGCCAGCCACCCCCCCGCCGG
>JBKJYP010000278.1:0-4769 GCA_046715695.1 Actinomycetota bacterium
AGGGAATCGAACCCTGAACCTACGGATTAAGAGTCCGTTGCTCTGCCAATTGAGCTAGCGACCCGAACCGGGGGAGTGTAACGGTACGGCGGAGGGCGACCGACGGGACTTGAACCCGCGACATCCCCGACCACAACCGGGTGCTCTACCAGGCTGAGCTACGGCCGCCATGGTGGAGAGCCAAGGTTAGCAGCCGGACCCATCAGCCCGGCGCAGGCCCCGCCTCCAACTCGGAGGTCGCAGCCGCCCGGTCACCTTTACGCGCGTACGCGAACAGCAACACGATGCCTCCGGCGGAAACGATCGAGGCGACACCGAACGCTCCTTGGTAATCGAGAGCGGATGCAACCGCCCCAAGGCTGACGGCTCCGAGCCCGAACGCTAGATCGAAGAAGGCTGTGAAGGTTCCGATGACCGAGCCACGCTCGTTGGCGGGGGCACTGGTCACGGCGATCGCCATCAGGGCCGGGAAGGCGAGTGCTTGCCCAACCGCGAACAGCACCGTCCCGACATAGAGACCCGGCGCTCCGGGCCACAGCGCCATCACGGCGAGCCCGATCGCCGATGAGGTCAGTGCCGAGCGGGCTGTTTTCCGAACACCGAGTTTGTCGGGGATCTTCGCTCCGACACTGCGGATGAGCATCACGATGCTCGAGTAGAGGGCGAACACGATCCGAGAGCCGCCGAGCCCGATGCTCAGTGCATACAAGGGTACGAAGGTCGTGAACCCACTCAGCCCCCAGATGCTCGCGGCGAGAACCGTCCCGGGCATGATCGCTGCGGGATGAACGATCCGTCTCGTTCCCGAGGGCTGGATGGCCGGGTCACGCGTGTCCGGGACCTTCAGGCCGAGGAGGAACGCGATGGATGCTGCACCCGCCGAAACGAACCACGTCAGATGGAAGCGGCCGGCGCCGAGGACCGTCTCCCCGATGATCGGGCCGATCGCGAGTCCCCCATACAGAGCGAGAGAGAAGTAGCTCAATGCCTCCCCACGTCGTTCGTCGGGCGAGATGTCGTTGATCGCGCTTGCGACCCCCACGTAGAAGAAGGCTTCGCCGGCGCCAGTTACCAAGCGAAGGAGCAGCAATGGGATGAGGGACGAGGTGAACGCGTAGCCGATCACGGACGCAACCACCATCGCCGAGCCGAGGAGGATCAAGACTCTGCGCCCGCGCTGGTCGGATATCCGGCCGCTGACGGGACGAAGCAGCACGGCGGCCAGGGCGAATGTCCCGATGACTACACCAACGGCGATGTCGCCACCCCCCAGGGTCTCTTGGACGTACAGCGGGAGGACGGGGATCAAGGCCCCGACGGAGAGGAAATAGAAGAAGTTCGAGAACGTGACGAGCAAGAAGACGGGCGTCACGAGCCGCGGCCGGTCGCTCAAGCTGAACTCTCCACCGCGCTACCCTAGTGATCATGGACGCCGAAACGACGAAAGAGACCTTCGGCCCCAACATCTGGCTCGTCGATGAGATGTACCGGCGTTACCAGGAGGACCCGGGGGCCGTTGCCGAATCGTGGCAAGAGTTCTTCGAGGACTACAGCCCCGGTGGGGCACCTCCGGTCGAGCGTCCATCCAAGCCGGGATCAGAGCTTTCCCCTCCCAGCGACAAGCCTCAGCCACAGGCTCAGACCCAGCCGCCCAGCGCAGGTCCGGCCGAGGTCGAGGACGCTTCTCCGCTGCGCGGCATCGCCGCCAAGATCGCCGAGAACATGGAGCACTCGCTCGGCGTCCCTACGGCTACCTCGGTCCGCACGTTCCCGGCGAAGCTCCTCGAAGAGAACCGGCGCATCGTGAACCGGTATCTGGCGACGAAGCGGGGGGGCAAGGTCTCCTTCACGCACCTGATCGGGTTCGCGGTCCTCCGAGCGTTGGAATCTCGCCCCGCCATGAAATCGAGCTATGCGGAGATCGATTCCAAGCCTCACGTCGTCCAGAACAAGCACGTGAACCTCGGGCTGGCCGTCGACGTAGAACGCAAGGAGGGCGAGCGGGTCCTCCTGGTTCCGAACATCAAGCATGCGGACGAGCTGGACTTCGCCAGCTTCTTCGGCGCGTACGAGGAGCTGATCCGAAAGGTCCGAGCCAACAAGCTCACGCCTGAGGACTTCGCCGGCACAACCGTCACGCTTACCAATCCCGGGACCGTCGGAACGAGCCTGTCCGTTCCGCGCCTCATGCCGGGTCAAGGATTGATCGTCGGCGTCGGGGCTATCGGTTTCCCCACGGAATATGAAGCCTCTGATCCCAAGGCTCTCGCCAGGCTCGGCGTCAGCAAGATCATCACGATGACCAGCACCTACGACCACCGGGTGATCCAGGGGGCCGAGAGCGGCCAATTCCTCGCGATGGTCCGCGAACTGCTCGTGGGTGGCGAGCGCTTCTATGACGAGATCTTCGCGTCGCTCAGGGTTCCCTACCGCCCGGTCCGGTGGAGCGAGGACCGTGCCGCGGCGAGCGGCAGCGACGGCGAGCTCGAGAAACAGAGCCGAGTGATGCAACTCATCAACATGTATCGGGTGCGTGGCCACCTGTTGGCCGAGCTCAATCCGATCGGGTGGGAGATCCTGTCCCATCCAGAGCTCGACATCTCTTACTACGGTCTCTCGGTTTGGGACCTCGACCGAGAGTTCCTGACGGACGGCCTTGCGGGGCCGGCGCGGCAGACGCTGCGGGACATCATCGACAGGCTGCGCGACTCGTATTCGGGCACCAGCGGTTACGAATACATGTACATCTCCGATCCCGATCAGAAGAGGTGGATACAGAAGCGCGTAGAGGCCGTCGACGCCGAGGCCATGTCGATCGAGGACAAGAAACACATCCTGGCGCGACTGAATGCTGCCGAGGCCTTCGAGCGCTTCCTGCACACGAAATACGTGGGGCACAAGCGCTTCTCCCTCGAGGGGGCCGAGAGCCTTATCCCGATGCTCGACTCTTTGTTGGAGTCGGCCATCAACGTCGGAGTGATCGAAGCCGTGATGGGCATGGCTCACCGCGGCCGGCTGAACGTGCTCGCCAACATCGTAGGGAAGCCGCTCCCAGAGATATTCACTGAGTTCGAGGGCCATGTCGCCCCGGAGACCTTCCAGGGTTCGGGTGACGTGAAATATCACCTTGGTATGACGGGGCGATTCAAGGCGCGATCGGGAACCGAGATAGCGATCGTCCTAGCTTCTAACCCGAGCCATCTCGAAGCGGTCGATCCTGTGGTCGAAGGGATGGCGCGTGCCAAGCAGGACATGTTGGGTCGTGGGACCGGGAACCGGATCTTGCCCATCCTGATCCACGGTGACGCTGCTTTCGCGGGCCAGGGTGTCGTCGCCGAGACCTTCAACCTCTCCCAAGTCCCCGGCTATCGCACAGGCGGGACCGTCCACATCGTGGTCAACAACCTGATCGGTTTCACGACGGCTCCGATCGCGGCCCGGTCGACCAACTACGCGACCGACATCGCCAAGATGGTGCAGGCTCCGATCTTCCACGTGAACGGGGACGACCCCGAGGCTTGTGTCCGAGCGATCAAGCTGGCGTTCGATTTCCGGCAGGAGTTCGGCAAGGACGTGGTGATCGACCTCGTTTGCTATCGCAGGCATGGGCACAACGAGGGAGACGAGCCCGCTTTCACGCAACCCCTGATGTATGCCCGGATCAACGAGAGGCGTTCGGTCAGGAAGCTCTATACCGAAGACCTGTTGAACCGCGGTGAGATCACGGTGGAAGAGGCGGAGGAACTGTTGCAGGACTTCCAGGATCGCCTCCAGTCGTCGCTCACCGAAGTGAAAGAAGCCGAAGCCCCCGACATCATCGCCCCGCGGCCCCCGCCTTCGACCGGCGTTCTGCCTCCGATCGAGACGGGTGTCGAACGTGATCGCTTGGAGCACATACAGAAGGTCCTCACCTCGTGGCCACCCGGGTTCGAGCCGCATCCGAAACTGAAGAAGATGTTCGAGAAGCGGGCCAAGATGTTGGAAGAGGATGTGATCGATTGGGCGGGTGCCGAGGCACTGGCCTTCGGTTCCCTGCTCATGCAGGGTGTGCTCGTCCGCTTATCCGGCCAGGACGCGCGCCGGGGCACATTCAGCCAGCGTCACTCGGTCTTGATCGATCACCGAACCGGTGAGGAGTATCACCCCCTCACCCATCTCATCGAAGGCCAACCTCGGCTGCGCGCCTACGACAGCACGCTGTCCGAGTTCGCGGTCGTGGGGTTCGAGTATGGGTACTCGGTCGCGAACGGTGACGCTCTTGTGTGCTGGGAGGCACAGTTCGGAGACTTCGTGAACGGAGCTCAAGTCGTCGTCGATCAGTTCATCGTGGCGGGCGAGGACAAGTGGGGTCAGACCAGCGGACTCGTGATGCTGCTGCCGCACGGTTACGAGGGGCAAGGACCGGAGCACTCGAGCGCTCGCCTTGAGCGATTCCTCACACTCTCTGCAGAAGACAGCATCCAGGTAGCCCAGCCGACATCACCGGGTCAGTACTTCCATCTGCTGCGTCGCCAGGTGATCAGGACGGTTCGCAAGCCTCTGATCGTCTTCACTCCGAAGTCGCTGCTGCGTCATCCCGATGCGCGTAGCGCGACGATCGAGCTTGTCTCGGGGAGTTTCCGGGAGACGCTCGATGACCCGGGCGTCACGGACAAGAGCGAGGTCAAGCGCGTCATCCTCTGTAGCGGCAAGATCGCTTACCCCATGATGGCTGAGAGGGATCGCCGGTCTGCGGCGGCAGCGATCGTGCGCGTCGAGCAGCTCTATCC
>JBKJYP010000279.1:0-5514 GCA_046715695.1 Actinomycetota bacterium
CTTCGAGCGCGCCGGCGCAACCATCGCACCGGACGCCGACGCTGTATTCGCCGAGTCGGACATGGTCCTCAAGGTGAAAGAGCCCGTGCCCGAGGAGTTCCACCGCCTCCGCCCGGGCCTCGTGTTGTTCACCTATCTGCATCTGGCGGCCAGTGAGACCGTGACGCGGGCCCTGATCGATTCGGGAACCGCAGCGGTCGCCTACGAGACGGTGGAGATGCCCGACCGGTCGTTGCCGCTCCTCGCTCCGATGAGCGAGGTGGCCGGCCGGATGGCGCCGCAGGTGGGCGCAACGATGCTCGAGCGCGAGCATGGGGGCCGCGGGATCCTCGTAGGTGGGGTGTCGGGGGTGCGTCCCGCCCGCGTGGTGGTCATCGGGGCCGGGATGTCGGGCATGAACGCGGCATGGATCGCTCAGGGCATGGAGGCCGAGGTCCTCGTCCTAGATCGCAACATCAACAAGCTGCGCGAGATCGACCGGATCCACCAGGGCAAGATCTTGACCTTGGCCTCGAACCGACTCTCGGTGGAGGAGACGGTCGTGTCGGCCGATCTCGTGATCGGGGCGGTGCTCGTGCCCGGCGCGGTGGCACCGATCGTCGTGACCGAAGACATCATCAAGGAGATGAAACCGGGCAGCGTGCTGGTCGACATCTCGATCGACCAGGGCGGGTGCTTCGAGACCTCCAAGATGACCACCCACTCCGACCCGACCTATGTCGTCCACGACGTCGTCCACTACTGCGTCGGCAACATGCCGGGAGCCGTCCCGCACACATCTACCTATGCGCTGACGAACGCGACCATGCCGTACGTGATCGAGCTCGCCGAGGCCGGGCTCGAGGATGCGGTTCGCAACGATGCCGCACTCGCCAAAGGGGTGAACACCTACAAGGGGGCCATCGTCTACCAGCCGGTGGCCGAGGCCCACTCGCTACCCTTCACGCCTCTAGCCGAGCTCATCTAGCTCTGGTGGCTAGGGACCGAAGTCCCTCCGCTACCGGCAGGGGCCCCCGCTTCGACAAGCTGGTCGACGAGTTCCTCGACCACCTCAGCTATGAGCGGGGCTTGTCGCCCAACACCGTCGACGCCTACCGGCGCGACCTCGAGATGTGGATGCGCTACTGCGACACTCAAAAGATCGACGCCCGGGCGGCCACACCTGGCGACGTGACGAGTTTCATGTCGGCACTGAGGGCCGGCGATGCCCCGGCCACCACGCCGCTCCGGTCCTCGACCCTCGCCCGGCTGCTGGTCGCTCTGCGCTCGGTCTATAGGTATGGGGTGGGGGAGGGCGACCTCGAGGGCGACCCGACCCTGACGGTCATCGCCCCCAAGAGGACCCGATCGCTCCCCAAGGCGATCTCGATAGCCGAGATCGACAAGCTCCTGGCCGCCCCCGGCGACGACCTCCTCGGGCGGAGGGACCGCGCCATGCTCGAGATCCTCTACGGTTCTGGGCTCCGGATCACCGAGCTGATCGACCTCGATGTCGACGATGTGGATCTCGGAGCCAAGACGGTCCTGATCCGGTCCGGGAAGGGGGGGAAGGGCCGGCTCGTCCCGATGGGCCTGGCGACGGAAGCCGTTGGCGCCTACCTCACGATCACCCGCCCGGAGCTGGTGTCCCGGGCTCGGATCTCCGACCCGGCCCTGTTCCTGAACGCCCGGGGGGGCCGGCTGAGCCGGCAGGGCTCCTGGAAGATCCTGAAATCCCATGCCCGCACGGCCGGGCTCGAGAAGCTAGTCTCCCCGCACACCCTGCGTCACTCATTCGCCACCCATATGCTCGACGGTGGGGCGGACATCCGGTCGGTTCAGGAATTGCTCGGACATGCGAGCTTGGCGACGACCCAGGTCTATACCCTGGTGTCCGACTCCAGGCTCAGGGAGGTCTACCTGGCCGCCCACCCGAGGGCCCGGGGCTGAGACCGCAAAGAACGGGAGAGGTTTTGGACGAGAACAAGATCGCAGGGATCAAGGCCGAGTTAGAGGGGTCAATCACCTCGCTCGAGAAACAGCTCGCCGACTTCGGCGCAACGCCTCCAGACTGGAGCGTTGTCACCGAGGGGGCCGAAGGCTTCGCCGACTCCGCCCACGCCACCGCCGAGCGGTCCGAGCAGATCTCGACCGTGGAACGGCTGGTCGAGGACAGGGCTGCCGCTCTGGGCGCCCTAGAGCGGATCGAGGCAGGAACCTTCGGCACCTGCGAGCGCTGCGGGAACCCGATCCAGGAGGAGCGACTCGAAGCCCTGCCCACCACCACGCTCTGCATGGACTGCAAGCGCCTCAGCGCCTAAAGCGCCTAAAGCGCCTAGGCCCAAACTTGTTTGGCGTCCGGCCGAGCCCGCCCCCTGAGGCTTAGACCTTCGTGACCTCGTAGTCGACGGTTATCTCCGGCTCACCTTCGAGGTTGCAGAAGACAACCTCGTACTTGCCCTTCTCGAGGATCACAGCGAGGCTCTCCGGCTCCGGCGGATTACTGTCGGTTCCCGAGATGACGTTGCCCTTGGAGTCCCGCACCTCGACGGCCCAGTCGAGCAAGTTGTGGGCGGTCATCTCGAGGCGACCGCCGGCCTTGAGCTTCACCATCTGGGAGTTGACGTCTAGGGGGGTCGTGACCGGCGACTGGCCGTGGCAGTGCCTCTCCACCGGCTCGGGGGTGGAGGTCGGATCGGGAGAGTAGTCGGTGAAGGTCCAGGTCCCCTTGGTCCCGACCGTCGCTTTGGTTACATCACGGCCCCCGCTTGCCGCCGGATCGGCGATCGCGTTGGGGACGGACGATACGAACGCGGCCACAACGATGAGAAGTGCCAGCGCCGGCTTGCCCATGGCCGAACCCTCCTTAGATTAGTTGGGAAGAGGATTAGCCCCTATCCCTCCTAGACCTGCCCTACGAGCTAGGGAGGGGTCGTCCCTTCCTGACCGGGAGGCGGTGTCGCGTCTTGCCCGGGAGGGGGATTCCCATCCTGACCTGGAGGGGTGCCGCCCTGACCCGGAGGGGGAGTCGGCTCCGGGGTGGGCACGACCGTGGGACTGGGGGAAGGACTGGGTGAAGAGCCCCCCGAGGTTGGGAGCGGCGACAAAGGCACGTTGACCTTGGTGTCGCCCTGACTGGAAGGGTCACCCCCCTGCTTATTGTCGCTCTTGTTGTCGCTCTTGTTGCCGGTCGGCTCAGTGGGTGGGGCTGCCTCCGGTCCCTCCGCCGCCGGCGGGACCTCGGTTACGGGAGCTGGTACGGGGGGCGGCGAAGGGGCCGGCGGCTGTTCGGCCGGCCGGCCCTTCGACCTATCCTTACGGGGGCCATTCCGCCCCTTCCCGGACCCACGATCCTGGTCTTGTGCTGAGTTGCCCTCGTCCCCCTCACCCTGGGAACCGCCATCCGTACCCGGGCTGGACGAGCCGTCACTCTGGTCCGCGTTGTCGCCCTCGGGGTCCTGACTCGGTCCCGCGATCAGCAACGCCCCGCTGTCGCTGGGGTCGGGCTGTTGAACGAAGGGGAGGAACCTTTCGAGCACGTCGATCTGGACGATGAAGAGCAAGCCGGCCAAACCGCCGACCACGACAGCGATCAGGAGCCCGGCGATAAGCCGACGCTCGCGCGGTTTAGAGATCCTGCTGTCACCTTTGACCATTTTGCCCAACCTTCGCCTCCCTGCAGTACTTCGGGTATCGACAGAAGGGCCCAAGAGCTTTAAGCGGGTCAAGCAGTGGGCGGTAACAAAAGTGACTGTTGGGGCTGACGTGAGAGGTGTTGAAAAAGTTTCTCTTGTGCAAACGGTCTACCCGCGCTACTCTTCCTGCCTACAAGGGTATTTGTCTACAAATTGTTATTCCCGGTCGCCGGGGCGGCCGGATCCGATCCCTTCCCGTACGGAGGACCCATGGAACATTCAGCTCAGCAGACTCTCGACCCCGAACTCGACCCGGAGGTCACCCAACATCCGACGGTCGAGCCGGTCGAGCCACACCCGGCCCTCGCCGGACCTTCGGAAGTCGCCCCCTTGATCAACGGGCACCTCGGGGGTACACCGAACAGGGGAGCGAGGATCATCGCCCTCGCCAACCAGAAGGGCGGGGTCGGCAAGACGACGACCACGATCAACCTCGGAGCCGGCCTCGCCGAGCTCGGGCAGAGGGTCCTTCTCGTCGACTTCGATCCGCAAGGGGGCTGTGCCCTCGGGCTCGGGATCGAGCCGGGGGAACTCGACCTCTCGGTCTACAACGTGCTCCTCGACCGTAGCGTCCGGGTCGCCGATGCCGTCATCTCCACCAAGGTCCCCAACCTCGACCTGCTTCCCTCTAACATCGACCTCTCGGCGGCCGAGCTCCAACTGGTCAGCGAGGTCGCCCGGGAGCAGGCCCTACAGCGTGCCCTGGAACCCCTAAGGGTCAAGTACGACTTTATCCTTATTGATTGCCAGCCCTCCTTGGGGCTCTTGACCGTCAACGCCCTCACGGCGGCCGATGGCGTGATCATCCCCCTGGAAACCGAGTACTACGCCCTGCGGGGGATGGGCCTCCTACTCGACTCGATCGAACGGATCCGGGAGCGCCTGAACCCCGGCCTCGAGATCGACGGCATCGTGGCCACCATGTTCGACAGCCGGACGGTCCACGGCAAGGAAGTGCTCGCCCGGGTCCTCGAGGCCTTCGGAGACAACCTTTTCGACACCCTGATCCGCAAGACCATCCGTTTCGCAGAAGCCCCGGTGGTGGGGGAACCGATCCTCTCCTACGCTCCCGATTCCTCGGGAGCAGCCGCCTATCGAGCCCTCGCCAAGGAGGTGATGGACCGTGTCACGTCGCGCCAGTCTGCCGGGAGCTGAGGAGCTTTTCCGCCGCACCTCATCCACTCCGGCGCCCTCGGACCAGGTCGAAGAGGCCCCCGTCCAGCCCGTAGTTCAGGACAATAAGTCCACAAATCTACAAGTCGCTCCGGCGCCTGTAGCGCAGCAACCCCAGCCGGCCCCAGAGGCCAAGAAGGGTCCTCGTCACGACGAGAAGATCACGTTCTATTGCACGTCAGAGGAGCTCATGGGCATCGAGCGGGCCAGGCTGTCGCTGCGTGCCGATCACGGCGTCGCTGCCGATCGCGGCCGGATCGTTCGGGCCGCCCTGACCTACATCCTCGAGGACTACGACGCCAGGGGGGAGGACTCCATCCTCCTGCGCAAACTCACCCGCTAGCACCCACCGCTTCGCGAGGGCCCGCTGAGAGGCCCTCGCCTAGGCCCCTCCGCCTAGGCCCCTCCCTCTAGGCCCATCGTGTGGCCCAAGACTCTCTACAAGCCCACTTGTCGACAGATGTAGCTGTCCATTTGGGCTCTATCCACTAGTCGACAAGACTCTCTATCCATAGGGCCAACTGCCTATATGGAGTACCAAAAGATATTTGTCTACATATCCCTGGCTACTTGTCGACACGTCGCTAGATCTCTGAGTAGTCTTGCGCAAGTCTGAGCTCTCAGGGGACACAACCGCAAGGACCCCCTCGAGACGACAACTTTGCAT
>JBKJYP010000280.1:0-7111 GCA_046715695.1 Actinomycetota bacterium
GGACGGAACGGATAGTGCTGGAGCGCGAGCAGATCCGGGTCCCCGTCGCGATCCAAGTCGGCCCAGGACGACGAAACCGTTGACAGATGATCGTCGACCCCGACGCTCGCCCTTTCGAACCGGCCTCCGACGCGCCGGAACATCTGATTCGGGTAACCCTGCCGGTAGGTGCTTCCAGAGAAGAGGTCGAGGTCGAGGTCCCCGTCGAAGTCGATCCAGTTGGCCGTGCGCCCTCGGCTCTTCGGGTCCCCGAGGCCCCAGCGCTTGGCCTCGTCGACCAGGTTCCCGTCCTTGTTGATCAGGAGCTGCTTGGGGCCGCTCCCGAGGCCCTTGTCGGCGCCCTGCGTGCAGAAGAGATCGGGGTCGCCGTCCTGATCGGCCTCGCCCCAAACGCAGACATGCCGGTCCATATGGGTGCCCTGGAGATCGGCCTGGCGTCGCAGCCGCCTGAAACCATCTCCGGTGTTCACGAACATCCGGGGTGTTCGCCAGTGACGGCTCACGAAGAGGTCAGGGTCGCCATCGTTGTCGTAGTCGGTCCAGGAAGAGCCCCAGGTCCTCGTGGACTGGTAGACGCCCATGTCGGTGGTCACGTTCCGAAAGGCGTATCGGTCGCCGGCCGGCTCGGCTGCGGCGGGGCGCGAGGCAAGGGGCGCGGCCAACAGGCCGGCCACCAAGAGAAGCGAAGATGCGCCCGTTAGACCCCTCATGTGCGGCTCCGAACGGTACCCTGCCCTCCATGACCCCTAAGACCCGCTCTGCTCGCCGCGCCCCCTCCTGTTTCGTGATCGCTACTCGGAACAGGCAGGACGACCTGGTCGCGACCGTTAAGAGCCTCCTGGCGCAAACGGTTCTCCCCTCAGAGTTGTGCATCGTGGATTCGAGCGTCGAGACCCCAACCCGAGCCGTGATCGAGCGCCTCTGCGAGGAGGCCGGGCTGACCCTCGACTATCACCATCCGGCACCCCGAGGGATACCGGTGCAGCGGAACGTCGGGATCGACAGGACCACGGGGGACCCTGTGTTCCTTATAGACGACGACGTGTGGATGGCTCCGGATTGCCACGAGCACATCCTCGCCGAATACGACCGCTGGGGGGACGAGCTCGGTGGCGTTAGGGCCACGCCATTGAAGCCGGCGCGTCCCTCTCGGCCCACTCGCATCTACCGTCGGATCTTCGGGATCGGGGGCTGGTGGCCGGAGGCGAGTGGGAAGGTCCGACCGGGATTCTTCGCCGAAGGCATCTCCGATTCCGCGGCCGTTCGCAAGATCGAATACATGAACGGCTGGTTCATGTCCTATCGGCGGAAGGTGTTCGAGCTCGAGCGTTTCGACGAGGCGCTATCGGGCTACGCCTACAAGGAAGACATCGACTTCTCGTTCAGGGTCTCGCGCCGCTTCACCTTGATCCAGACCCCCAAGGCACGCACCGAGCACCTCAAGAGTGGTGCTGCAAGGCTGTCTTCGTACCAGTTGCAACGTATGAACCTCGCGAATCAGTTCTATCTGCATCGCAAATTGATGCCCCAGGATCTGTGGCACCGCGCTTCGTTGTGGTGGGCCTTGGTCGGCCTGTTCATCCTCAACCTTGGAAAGGCGATACAGCAGCGTGATCCGGGACTCGTGACGGGTCTCGTGGCGGGAGCATGGGAACAGAGCCGGGGGCGGCATCTCGTCGATCCCGCAGCCGAACGAGGGGGGAACAGCAGGTGATCGCTCCTGCGATGCCGGGAGCGAAAACGCGCGACTACTGGTGGACCGTTCTCGCAACAGATCCACTGGCCATGCCACTGGTTCGCTTCCTGGCGCGCAAGAAGTGGCTGACGCCCGATCAGGTGACCGTCGGTGCCCTTGTCGCCGGGCTCGCGGTTGGGCCTGTGTTCGCGATCGGGACGCGCGGCGCGCTGATCGCAGGCGGGCTGCTCTTCTATCTGGCATTCATCATCGACTGTGTCGACGGCAAGCTCGCTCGCTCGCTCGGTGTGAGCAGCCCGAGGGGAGCGGCCCTGGATCACCTCGCCGATGGCGGCCGGCGCGCGAGCGCGCTGCTCGGGTTGGCCTATTGGCTGTGGCAGGACGAGCCGGTAGATATCTGGTGGCTCCTTGCCTACGCGGTGCTCGCGTATTACTTCCTCGAGATATCGGGGGCCGAGAAGGCCGAGTCGGGTGATGGCCTTCGTGGACGCTGGTCGAGCGCACTCGCCGCTCGACGGCTGCTGCCCACACCGGGGATGCCCGATGTCCAGGCGGTGGTCTTCATCCTGGGGCCGATCGCCGGCCTGGTGGTTCCCGCGCTGTGGGTGGGGACGGTCATGGTCGTGACCGCCATCGGACTCACGGTCGTGCGAGCGTTGAAACAGCCGGGGGCTCGAGCATGACCAGGGTCCTGATGCTCGGCCTCGACGGCGTCCCCTTCAAGATCCTCGATCCGATGTGGGAGGCGGGCCACATGCCGGCGCTCAAGCGCATCTTCGATTCCGGGGTATCGGGAGACCTGACCTCTACCGTCCCGCCCTACACGCCGCCAGGGTGGACCTCGATCTTCACCGGCGTGAATCCGGGGAAGCACGGCATCTTCGGCTTCACGCTCGGAAACGTGCAACGGCCGGGTGGGCTCGTCCGGCTCGACCGGGTAGCTGCTCCTGCGATCTGGAACGCTGCCAATGCCCAAGGAGCCAAGATCGGACTCTTCAACATCCCCATGACCTATCCACCTCCTCCGGTCGATGGTTGGTCGGTCGCCGGGATGCTGACGCCCGAAGGGGGAGGCGAGACCCCGGACGGGTTCACATATCCGGCCGAGCTCGCCGAGGAGCTCGTTGCCGCCGCGGGGGCTTATGAGATCGACATCGAGGTCGACTACGACCAGGACTGGCGATCGACTGCGATCATCGACCGGCTATCGAGGAACCTCGAGCTGAAACGCGCTGCGCTCGGTCACTTGCTCGAGAAGCGCGGGGACCTCGACATCCTGTTCGCGGTGTTCGAAGCCCCCGATCGATTGATGCACGTGCACTACAAATACCTCGATCCGGATCAACCTCACTATTCGACCCCGGAAGGCATCAAGATCCGCGAGCGCGCCTGGGCATTCTTCGACGAGATCGACCGAGGCATCATGGATCTGCTCGCTTGGGCAGGGGATGACGCCTACATCGTCGTCATGTCCGATCATGGCTTCGGGCCCAAGGACCGTACCGTCAACGTGAATCTCGCGTTGAGAGAGTGGGGACTGCTCGCCCTCGGCGGCGCGGGTTCGATGACGAAGTCCGCCGGAGTCAGGAAAGCGGCCCGGTTGGGCAAGAAGGTGCTCCCGAAATCGGTCTGGAAGAAGGCGAAGGGGGCCGCCCAGGATTCGATCGACTGGAGCCGTACCAAAGCGTTCGCGTCCCCGATCCCGCAGCAGGGCATCTACGTGAACCTCGCCGGGCGGGAACCGAACGGGATCGTCTCTCCCTCCGACTACGAGTCGGTACGCGACGAGATCATCGAGAGATTGTCGGCATTGATCGACCCGGATGACGGCCAACCGGTTGTGGACCGGGTCTACCGTCGCGAGGAGGTCATGGAGGGACCACTAGCCGACGAGGCCCCCGACCTGTTCCCCGTCTGCCGTGCCTACTCCTACGAGATGTCGGACGGACTGTTCTCGCCATCGATCCTCGATGACTACCGGGACCTGCCGCGTGGGTTCCATCACATGGACGGGGTGTTCGCCCTCGCCGGACCGGGCATCGCTCCGGTCGCGGAGCGGGGACGCGCACACTTGTACGACGTGACGCCTACTGCCCTCTATCTCGCGGGGCTCGCCCTGCCCCCGATGGACGGCAAGGTGATGGACTGTCTGCCGCCCGAGATGCTCGCGGCCCGCCATCCCGTAACCACCGACATCGATCTCGCTTCCGCCGGTGCGGGGGCCGAGGCCTCCCCCTACTCGGAGAAGGAAGAAGCGATGATCGAAGAGTCGTTAAGGAACCTGGGTTACCTCTAGGAAGGAGCCGTCATGTCCAGTTCAGCTTCAGCGCAGAAGACACCCGGCCAGATGTTCGCCCTGGTATTCGGGATCGTGTACATCGCCATCGGCTTACTCGGGTTCGCGTTCCTGGGGTCCACGCCGGAGACGAGGGAGATCCTCAACCTGTTCGGGATCGACATCCTCCACAACGTGGTACACCTCGCGATCGGTGGGCTGTTGCTGTTCAGTGCGAAGGATGGGCCCACTGCCAGGATGGGAAACCTGATCGTCGGGTCGGTCTACCTCTTGCTCGCGATCATCGGCTTCGCCGGGATCCTGGAGCAGGGCGACATCCTGAACCTGAATCTCGCCGACAACTTCCTTCACATCTCGACGGCTGTGCTGGCCCTCTACTTCGGCACGCTGGGGGCGACGGCTCCGACGCTGAACGCATGACCGCTTGGTAGGGATCGCGGCAGCGTTGATGCTGGGACTCCGCCACGGTATCGACTGGGACCACATAGCTGCGATAACGGACATCGCATCTTCGCAAGCCAACGTGCGCCGCTCCCTGGTGCTGTCGACCCTCTACATCCTCGGGCACTCCGTCGTGGTTCTCATCTTGGGTCTGCTGGCCATCCTCGGTGGGGACTTCCTGCCCGAGTCTGTCGACGATGTGATGCAGCGGATAGTGGGAGTGACACTCTTGGCGCTGGGGCTCTACGTCATGTTCTCTTTGATCAAACACGGGCGCGACTTCCAGATGCGAAGTCGATGGATGATCCTCTTCGGGTTCATCCGTCGGGTGCTCCATAGACGAAGCACTCGGCAACCTGAGGAGTGGTTCGAACATGAGCATCCACATCCGGCCGCCGGAGACACCCACAACCACCATATCCACCGCACCCTCTTCCGAGAAGATGAGGGGGCGGT
Organism: Actinomycetota bacterium; assembly: GCA_046715695.1. Taxonomy (GTDB): domain Bacteria; phylum Actinomycetota; class CADDZG01; order CADDZG01; family WHSQ01; genus DATLNM01. The sequence goes on from JBKJYP010000280.1 coordinate 4,890, forward strand.
GACCGGCGCGCATGAAGAAGACCCGGGTCTACAGCATTCGCACCTCCATCGGCACCCTCACAGTCAAGCCGACTATCCGTTCGCTTCCTATGGGCGCGCTTCCAGCCTTACCGTCGGGATGCTCCATGGGATCGGCGCCGAGACCCCGACGCAGATCGTGCTTCTGCTTACAGCCGCCCAGGTCGGAGGGATCGCCGCCGGTCTGGGGATCTTGGCCGCATTCGTGGTTGGGATCATCGTTTCGAATACGGCGGTTGCCCTCGCGAGCTCCTATGGATACGGCAGCTTGTCCCGGGTCTGGCCTATCTATCTCGGGATGGCAGCTCTGACATCGGTATTCAGTCTCTGGCTCGGCTTCCAGTATCTGTTCTCCGATGGTTGATCGGTCCGGCACTGTTGCCTTGACCCTGACGCTGGTGCTGATGGCGGGTGCTGCCCTCGCGCATCCATCAGGTAACCACTCGACCGATTGCTCCGTAGCCATCGAGGTCGCGCCGGAGACCACCGTCCTGCATCAGGTCGTCGCTCTGGCCGAGATCCCAACCGAAGAAGAGATGCCGTTCATCGATGACAACGGGGACGGCCATGTCACCGAACGGGAGCTCGATGACTACGCGGACGAGATGGGCGGCCGTTTCGCTCCAGGGATAGAGCTCATCGTCAACGGGAGCCATGTGGCGATGAACGTGGGCCGCGCCGAGGGATTCATCTCGCCGGGAGATCGCACGCTCGATGTGCTTCGTATCGAGGTGGATCACGTCGCCGATGCCCTTCAGGTGGGTGACGAGGTCGAGTTCACCGATAAGACCTGCTCTCAGTACGAAGGGTGGAAAGAGGTGATCGTTTACGCCACGCGCGGGGCGATCATCGAAGAGTCCTCCGTACCGGCGTTCAGCATCAGCAGCCAGCTACGCGATCACCCGGAGGATGCTCGCCCCAGCAGGGTGTCTCGTGCGCGCTTCAAGGTGGGAGGTTCCGCGGAGGCGACGGATGCGGATGCGGATGAAGGTGAGCCCGACGCCCCAGAGTCATTCCCTTGGGCCGGCGTCATCTTCGGTCTCGCAGTGCTCGCTCTGTTGGCCCTGCTCCTGCGCAAGGCAAGCAACGAAGGAACGTTTTCGGACAGGAAGCGTTCTAAGTAGTTGATGCGAACGAAAAAGCTCGCTTGCTTCGCTGCGGCCTTGTTCTGCTTGGTTTCGGCGCAGCCTGCCGTCGCCGGCCGGCCGGATCCACTCGCGCCTCTCCAATGGGGCCTCAAGAAGGTCAAGGCGCCGAAGGCTTGGCCCGTCTCCAAGGGTGCGGGTGTGGTGGTCGCCGTGATCGATACCGGCGTGGACATCGGTCATCCCGATCTGGCAGCGAACATCGTTCTCGGCGCCGGCGCTTCCGACATCGTCGATGGTGACGTCGATCCTCAGGACGAGAACGGCCACGGCACGCATGTAGCAGGGATCCTCGCCGCGCGTCTGCGCAATGGCCGGGGCGTCGCGGGCGTCGCACCCAAAGCCAAGATCTTCCCGGTGAGGGTCCTCGACGCTCAGGGCTCCGGCGATGCGGCCGATGTCGCATCTGGCATCCGCTACGCCATCCGGAATGGAGTCGACGTCATCAATCTCTCCATGGAGGTCGAGGGTGGAGGCATCGTCGGGGATCTGCTCGGTGATGGAGCGCAGGATGTTCGCGATGCCATCAACGAGGCTGTCGGTCAGGGGATCGTCGTGGTGGTCGCAGCGGGCAACCAGGGTGCGGCAGAGTGCAACGCTGCGGTCGCGAACAACAACGCTCTCTGCGTTGGATCGATCGACATGAGCAACCAGTTGTCGCCCTTCTCCAACTACGACGGTGACCAGCAGAACACCTATCTCGTCGCGCCAGGCGGGGATGGGGTCACCTGCGAGTCCGACATCTACTCGACGGTTCTTCGCACCGTCCAGCAGCAGTGTTCGGACAGGAAGGGCTACGAGTCTTTCTCCGGCACGTCGATGGCCGCACCACACGTGAGCGGGATCGCCGCCATGCTGTTGTCCAAAGGTCTGACCTCGGCCCAGGTGGTCGAGTGCCTCAAGACGACATCGACCGATCTAGGAACGCCGGGCCGGGACGGAACCTTCGGCTACGGCCTGGTGAACGCCTTCAAAGCCGTCTCAACCTGCTGACTTTTCGCTGTTCCATCCACGTAAGTACCGGTTAAAGGTACTTAGCTGGATAGAACGTCCTAGTGT
>JBKJYP010000281.1:0-4853 GCA_046715695.1 Actinomycetota bacterium
CAGTTGAAGCGCTCGGCTATATGAAGGAGAGACTCGTCGCGCGACACGCGTCGCGGCGCAGGGCCATCGAGTCGGGCGATCAGATCGTCGTGGGCCTCAACCGGTTCACAGAGACCGAGCCGTCTCCCCTCGTCGCCGGTCTGGACGAGCTGGCCTTCGAACGGATCGATCCTCAGGCCGAGGCCGAACAGATCGAGCGGCTCGAAGCCTGGCGGAAGTCACGTGACGGGGCCGCCGCCCAAGCGGCACTCGACGGACTTCGGCGAGCTGCCGAGTCGGGCGAGAACCTGGTTCCGGCTTCTATCGATGCAGCCAAGGCCGGCGTCACCACCGGCGAGTGGGCCGATGCACTTCGGGAGGTATTCGGTGAGTTCCGAGCCCCCACCGGGATGGGGGCTTCGAGCTCTGTCGGGACGGGGCTGGAGGAAGCAAGATCGCGCGTGGCCGAAGCGCAGGAGAGATCGGGCGTGACGAAACTGAGGATGCTGGTTGCCAAGCCAGGGCTGGATGGCCATAGCAACGCCGCGGAGCAGGTCGCGCTGAGAGCTCGGGACGCCGGCTTCGAAGTCGTCTATCAGGGCATACGCCTCACACCCGGACAGATCGCCCGCGCTGCGGTGGAAGAGAACGTGGATGTCGTGGCGATGTCGATCCTCTCTGGTGCCCACAACCTCCTCGTCCCAGAGGTCCTCGATCTGCTGCGAAGCGAGGGGCTCGACCTGGATCGTGTGCCGGTGGTGGTCGGCGGGGTGATCCCGGACGAGGATGCGGCCAAGCTCACCGAGCTGGGCGTCGCCAGGGTCTACACCCCGAAGGATTACGACCTGACCGCGGTTATCGGACAGATCGCTGACCTCATCGCCCCGGACGCCTAGCTCCAGGCGACTCGCGCAGGAGAAGATTCGGGCGGGGAGAACTTCGCTGTGAACCCGGCGAACGAACCCTGGAGGCATCGGTGAAGTTTGGAAAATGGCTAGTTGCCAGCGCGGCTGTTGTCGCAACGGCTCTCGGCTCCATCGCTCCGCCCCCTGTCGCTGCTGCACCCTCCGGCCGGCCGGCCGGTTCATCGTCCCGGCCGCTCGCCAAGCCGACCGGTCCTTCGCCGGGCGGCATCTCGTCCGACAACGTCGAATGGCTGTCACATTTCCCGATCGGACCCAGCGCCACCGGGGGCCGCGTCGTCGGCAAACACTTCTACGTCAACGACCAGAACAAGATCACGATCTTCGACATCAAGAACCCTCTGGCGCCGGCACTGGTGGGCTCTCTGCCTATGCCGCAGGAGTTCCTCTTCTCCCGTGAGGACCTCGACACCAACGGCAAGATCATGGTCGTCCCGAACGTCGTGTCCGGTCACGTTCAATCTCCCGGGAGCAACGTCATGCACGTCATCGACGTCGAAGATAAGTCGAACCCGACGATCATCGCCGTGCTCGCCGGTGGCAACGAGCACACGATGAGCTGCATCCTGGATTGCACGTGGGCCTACGGTTCGGAAGGTGCGATCGTAGACCTGCGCAAGCCCGCGAGCCCTGTGCTGATGCAAGAGAAGTGGGGTGACGGCATGCCTGCAACGAGCGGGCACGACGTCAACGAGGTCCGGCCCGGCATCGTCCTCACGTCGACCCAGCCGATCATGCTGCTCGACGCCCGCAAGGACCCCGTGCACCCGAAGCTCCTCGCTACCGGGGCCAACGCCGACTTCCGTTTCATCCACAGCAACGACTGGGCGCGGAACGGCAAGGACAAGATCTTCGTCGCCGGGGGCGAGACGAACTTCCAACCACGCTGCAACGAGCGCAATGGTGCGTTCATGACATGGGACGCCTCCGAATGGAAGAAGACTAAGACGTTCACGATGATCGACGAATACCGGATGGTGAACGGCACTTACGTCGACGGCAACCCGGCGGTGAACGGTGTGGGGTGCTCGACCCACTGGATGGAGACGAGTCCCAAGTTCCACAACGGCGGCATCGTCGCCTCCGCCTTCTTCGAGCACGGCACGCGGTTCATCGACGTGAGCTCGAAGGGCAAGATCAAAGAGGTCGGCTGGTTCATGCCGGCTGCGGGCTCCACGGGAGCCGTCTACTGGATCACCAAAGACATCCTCTATGCCGTCGACTACAACAGGGGCATGGACATCCTTCGATTCACAGGGAAGCAATAGATGAAGAGACTGATCGGGATCGCCCTCGCATTAGGTGTAATCGCGAGCTTCGGTGCTCCGGCAGGAGCGAAGTCCAAAGCCAAGCCTATGGTGGTCATGGAGGACGCGGCGGGCGACTCAGGGGCCGCCGGTCAAGCAACACCCATCCCTGGAAGCGAGCAGGCCGGCGTGGACCTCACCGGCGCGACGATCGAGCTCGTCGGGAAGAACCTCGAGTTCACGGTTACCCACTCAGCGATGCCGGCTCCGGGCTCTTTCCCGGAGGGCGCTCGTTTCATGTGGCACTTCGCCGTTGATAAAGGCCTCTACCGGTTCACGGTGAAAAGCGTTGACATCGGCAAGCCAGATGTCGTTGCGGGGACCGGGACCGAGCGCGTCGGCAAGGTAGACGTGGATGGCGTGTTCCGTCTAGAGACCTGCAGCGAGATGCCTGCTCCCGCGGTCCTTACGCTGATCAACTGCGTGACCGAGGAAGATCTTGAAGGTGCATGGGACGTTGCCAATAAGTCCTTCACCGTCGTGCTTCCTTTGAAATCGGTCAAAGGCAAGCCGGGCTCAAAGATCTCGGGTGGAACCCAATGGGCCGGAGCAACGCAATGCATGCTCTGTTGGGCGCCCCATTACCTCGAGCGCTCGCTCACTCCCCACACAGTCCTCGACGATGCGGTCCAGTCCAAGACATTCGTCGTCCCGAAATAGTCAGGAGTCCCACATGAAGAGATTGATCGGTCTGGCGCTCGCCCTCGGGCTCATCGCCGGCTTCACCGGATCCGCCGGTGCCAAGGGCAAGAAGGCGACCCCCAAGCCGGTCACCGTCATGGAAGACGCCACGGGCGACGCGGGCAACCAGGATTCCGGGATCCCGGGCGTAGATCAGATGGGGGTCGACCTGGCCTCGGCCACGATCTTCGCCAATAGCAAGAACCTCGAGTTCACCGTCACACACTCCGCGATGGCCTTTCCCCAGACGGGCAGCCTGCCGGAGGCCGCAAGGTTCCTGTGGCACTTCCAGGTCGACGATAAGCAGTACCGATTCACCGTGAAGAGCTTCGACATCGGGAAGCCGGACGTAGTCGCTCAGAGCGGCACGGAGCGGGTCGGGCAGGTCTATTCGAGTGGCGTGTACAGGCTCGAGGAGTGCTCCACCGATACCACCCTCCCGGTGAGACTCTCCCAGTGCGTCGTTGTCGAATATCTCGAGGGTAGCTTCGATCCGGCGGCCAAGACCTTCACGATCATCCTTCCCATGGCAAGCGTCAAAGCCAAAGCCGGCACAGCGATCACCGGCAGTACAGAAGCAGTCCCGGGCTGCATGATCTGCTGGGTACCTCACTACGCTGAGAGATCGCTAACGCCGGCCACCATCATCGATTCCGCCGCCCAAGCGAAGACCTTCGTGGTGCCCAAATGAAGAAACTCCTCGGCATCGCCCTGGTCATAGGTCTCTTCGCTTCCCCTGCCGGGGCCGCGAAAGGCGCCAAGCCATTGGTCGTGATGGAAGACGCCTCGGGAGACGTAGGCCCGGACGCGTCGGGGCCGGTCCCAGGTCTGGAGAACACCGGCGCTGACCTCATCAAAGCCGAGCTCGGCAAGGCGGGGAGCAACCTCGAATTCAAGGTCACTCACTCATCCATGCCATCCACCGGATCGTTCCCCGAAGCCGCCCGGTTCATGTGGCACTTCACCGTTGACACCAAAGGCCTGTGGCGCATCACCGTGAAGAGCGTAGACATCGGCAAACCCGATCTGATTGCGATGAGCGGAACAGAGCGCGTAGGCCAAGTTGAGACTGCCGGACACTTCCGGCTCGAGCAGTGTGCCGAGGACCCGACCCTGCCGATCGTGCTCATCAACTGCCACACAGTCGAGAAATTGGAAGGCACATTTGACGTCGCGTCGGCGAGCTTCACGGCCGTCATCCCATTGAAGTCGATCAAAGCGAAGCCGGGTTCGAAGATCAGTGGGGGCACCCACTGGTCGGCGAGCAGCGGCTGCCAGATCTGTTGGGTGCTCCACCTGGCCGAGCGATCGCTGACCGCCACGACCATCATAGATGCTGCCGCACAGGCCAAGACGTACGTCGTCCCGAAGTAGAGGGGATGTCGTTCAAGATCGGTGTCGGGCTGTTCACAGCCCAGCTCCCGCTCGATAGCTCCCGCACGCTGCATCAGGAATACAAAGAGGTCATCGAGCTAGCGCAACTCATCGAGTCGTCGGGTCTCGACTCCGCCTGGGTCTCCGAACACCACGGCTCCGCCGACGGATATCTACCTTCACTGCTCCCGCTTCTCGCCGCCTTCGCCGCGGCCACAGAGCGCATCGAGCTCGGGACCGGCGTCGTTCTTGCTCCGTTCCACGATCCGCTCCGACTGGCTGAAGACTTCGCGGTCGTCGACCAGATCGCCGGGGGCCGGACGATCTGCGGCCTCGGGGTGGGCTGGCGTGAGGAAGAGTTCAGGATGTTAAACATCGAGGTGAAGTCGCGGGTTCGGCGGCTCACCGAGCTCATCGAAGTGCTCCGCCTCGCCTGGAACGAGGAGCGATTCACCTTCAGGGGCAAGTACTTCGACTACGACGAAGTAAACGTCACACCCAAGCCTGCACGCGTCCCTCCGATCCTCGTCGGCGGCTTCGTGGACGACGCGATCCGTCGCGCCGGCAGGATCGGTGACGGCTACATCTC
>JBKJYP010000282.1:0-2527 GCA_046715695.1 Actinomycetota bacterium
CCGGCGATCCCGGCAGCGCCACCGTGAAAGCCGAGACGGGCGCGGTGGTGACCCGCTGCGCGAGCCCGAGCACCGTCGTGGAGTCGAGCCCCGAGCTGAGGAAGACCCCCACCGGGACATCGCTCACGAGGTGGGCGGCCATCGCCTCTTCGAGCCGCGACCGGCCCTCCGCTGCCACATCGGCGACCGGACGACCGTCGCTCTGGGGGGTGGGGACATCCCAGTAACGGGTGTGGGACACGATCCGGCCCAAGGCATCAACTTCCATGGTCGTACCAGGGGTCAACGACGTCACCCCCGCGATGATCGTGAGTGGTTCCTGCACCGCGCCGAACGCGAGGTAGCCGGCAAGCGCTTGCCGGTCGATCTCTCGCGCGATGGCGCCCGAGGCGAGAAGCGCCCGGATCTCCGACGCCCACAAGAAAGACCCGCTGTGGCCGCGCGTGTAGTAGAGAGGCTTGATGCCGAGAGGGTCACGGGCGAGCACGAGATGGTTCCGGCGGGCATCCCACAAGGCGAACGCGAACATGCCGGCAAGGTGCGTGAGGCACTCCGTCCCCCACTGTTCATAGGCCCGGAGCAGGACTTCTGTGTCGCTCCCACCCCGGAACAGATAGCCGAAGCCCTCGAGCGAGCGGCGCAGCTCGCGGAAGTTGTAGATCTCGCCGTTGTAAACCAGGACATCGTGGGTGTCGGGGTTGGCCATCGGTTGGTGGCCCGCGGGCGAGACGTCTTGGATCGCTAGGCGCCGGCTACCCATGCCGACCTGTGTCAGGCCTTGTCTAAGGACGTTGACACCGTGGTCGTCGGGGCCGCGATGGAGCTGAGCATCAAGCATCGCGTTGAGCCTCGTTTCGACTTCCTCCACGGGCTCCGCGCTGATGAGCCCTGCGATCCCGCACATTACGGTCGTACCAAAGTTGTCATCAACCCGATGATTCCATCTGTGCCGGGCCGGGAGCGACCCACGACGTACTCAGAGGATGGAGGAAGCCGCGGCGCGTCTTCGGCGGCTTTGCTACGCGCTCGCCCACCCACGCCACCAACCAGCGATTCAGCTCAACCCCGTCCCGCTTTTCCGGAAGCAGTCCAGTGATGACGGGACCGTTGTCGACCACATGTATCTCGCTATAGCCCAGCCCAACCAAACATCGGATGCACTCCCGCTCCAAACCTACGGAGTGCGTCTCGATGATGAACGAGGGATGGAGGCGCTCAATCGTTTCCCGCATCCCCATCAACGCATCCAGCTCTCCTCCATCGATGTCCATCTTGACGAAGTCCGGAGGAGGGATGACGGCGTCGGCCACCAGTCGATCCACGCTCACGAATCTCTCATCGTCATGATCGGACACGAAACGCTCGATGACATCTACGCGGTCGGTGAGGTCGTTGACCGCAACGGTGTCGCGAAGACGTGCCGCTACCGGCTCGTCCGGTTCGAACGCAACGACCCGCGAGACGTCGGCTCGGCACATCGCCAGGACATAGAAGCCCATGTGGCTGCCGATGTCGTAGCCCACAGAAGCCCCCGCAACCAGGCGTTTGAGATAGTGCGCGATGCCGATCTCGTACAAGCCGAGTTCTGGCCTCAGATTGTGTGCCCGATTGATGGGCAACAGCATCCCAGCCGCCATGCCAAACTTCACGGTGCGATGGTCGAGCTCGTCTTTGAACACCATGCGTTTCAGCAGCCGAGCCGGATCGAGGAGCCTGGAGAGCCGTGATGTCACAGAATCCCCCCTCCACACGGATCGGACCGACGTTGTACGGCGCAGCCATCATAGGAGCCGGTGGGTCTCGCTCGGGTTCCATTAACGTGTGGGCCACGACGAAAGATGGATAAGTTGTCCCCCTCGATGAGACCACCATCCCCGCACCCGGCTGAATCGGTTCACGACACCGCGTGGCAAGGTGCGATCGCCGCGGGCAACGAGTGGCATGACCCCACGGATCCGGCGAAGATGAAACTGGCCCTGTCCGCCTTGAAGGTGTTGGGCGATCCTGAGCACGTCTCGCTGCTGGATGTCGGCTGCGGGAACGGAAGGCTCGCCGCCTTCTTTCAGTCCGCCGGCTTCAAGGTTTCCGGCGTAGACATCTCCTCCGCGATCATCGAGCGAAACCGCGCCGCCCTCCCGGGGATCGACTTCCGTCACACGACCCCCGACCAGCCGATGGACTATCCCGACGGGAGTTTCGATGCCATCTTTTGCTCGGAGGTGATCGAGCACACCTACGATGTCGAGCTGATGTTCGGCGAGTTCGCTCGCCTGCTGCGTCCCGAAGGGCTCCTCATCTTGACAACGCCATATCACGGGCTCGTTAAGAACATCGCTATCGCCTTGTTCTCTTTCGAACGGCATTTCGACCCGACCTGGCAACACATCCGCTTCTGGACGAAGAAGTCCTTGAGACGGATCTGCGATGGTTGCGGACTGCAGCCGACGTTATGGCAGCACGTCGGCCGATTCTGGCCCGTTCCCAAGTCTTTCTTCGTCGTCTGCGTCCGCCGATAGCACATCTCGGT
>JBKJYP010000283.1:0-18408 GCA_046715695.1 Actinomycetota bacterium
ATCACCGAGATCTCTGCAGTTGGCCACCCGACGATGAGGTCCGGCTCGAACGCTCGACCGTTCATCACGTAGTAACCCGCGCCGTATCCCTTGCGCATGACGACGGTCACCTTGGGCACGGTCGCCTCGGCGACCGCGAAGAGCATCTTGGCGCCGTGTCGGATGATCCCCTGCTTCTCGACCGCGCTCCCGACGATGAAGCCGGGGCAATCCATCAAGAAGACGAGAGGGATGCTAAAGGCGTCGCAGAGCCAGACGAAGCGAGCGGCTTTGTCGGCTGAGTTCACGTCGAGGGCACCGCCGAGGAACTTCGGCTGGTTGGCGACGATCCCGGCGGTCCGGCCCCCGAAACGCGCGAAGCCGGTGACGAGGTTACGAGCCCAGTCCGGCTTCATCGGGAAGAAGTCGCCGTCGTCGACGATGGCTCTTATGACCTTGTGGACGTCGTAGGCCTGCCGGGGGTTGGCCGGGACGATGTCGTACAACTCCTCGACCCTGCGGTCCACCGGATCGGACACCTCGACCATGGGGGTCTTCTCCGTGTTCGAGGTCGGGAAGAACGAGAGGTACTTACGCACGGCGTCGATGCACGCCTGGTCGTCTTCGACCTCGAGGTCGGCGACACCCGAGATCTTGGTGTGGACCTTGGAGCCGCCCATCTCCTCTGCGGTCACGATCTCGCCGACGGCGGCTTTCACGAGGTGTGGTCCCGCGAGAGCCATGTTCGACTTGCCCTTGACCATCGGGACGAAGTCTGCGAGGCCGGGGATGTAGGCGGTGCCGGCCGCGCCGGGGCCCATCATGGCGGCGACCTGCGGAACGACGCCGCTCATGATCACCTGCTCACGGAAGAGATCGCCCGTCCGCGCGAACATCGAACCGGCTGCCTCCTGGATGCGCGCGCCGGCGGAGTCGATCAACCAGACGATCGGGATCCGCTCACGCAGCGCGAGCTCGCGCAGGCGGGTCGCCTTGAGCTCGGTCACCATGCCCATCGACCCGGCCATGACGGTGAAGTCGTATGCGATCACGGCTACCCGGCGACCGTCCACCTTGCCGATGCCGGTGATGACACCGTCGGCGGGTGTGAACTTTCCTTGCATCGCGGGTGACTGCGATTGGTGGTGCGCCAAGAGACCCTGCTCCAAGAAAGTGCCCTCGTCGAACAAGAGAGCAAGTCGCTCCCGGACGGTGAGCTTGTCGTCGTCGTGCTGGCGCTTGACCCTCTCCGGGCCACCCATCCCGCGGTACTTCTCTTTCTTGCCTTCGAGCTCGGCCGCGTGACCGCGAAGATCCGGGCCGTCGTAGGTGTAGGTGATCGCCGCCGGCGCTTCGGGGGGAACCTCGGTCGCGGGGTCAGACATGGTGTACCTCCTGGGGGCCCATCGCCGGTGCCGGTGACACCGAAGTCATCCCAGGGCCTCGCCACCCGGAAATCTACGCCGAACCCCCTCGAGTGAGTAAAAAGCGTCGTCAGGCAGCGTTATTTACACACTCGACGAGATTGGCCGCTAGCGGTTCTTCCATTCGGGGGGGCGTTTCTGGAAGAAGGCGCTCACGCCCTCGACGGTGTCCTCGGACTCGAGGCACAGGGTCAGCATGCCGGCGAGGTAGTCGATCGCGGCGTCCATCGGCATGTCCTCGGCCCGGTAGAAGCTGCGCTTGCCGAGAGACACCACGAGCGGGCTCTTGGAGCTCAGCACCGAAGTGAGCCCCGCGACCGCGGAGTCCAGGTCGGCCCTCGGAACGACCGTGTTCACGAAGCCCCACCTCTCTCCGGTTAAAGCCGTTATGCGTTTGCCTGTGAGCATCAGATCCATCGCGATCTTCCGCGGGATGTCTCTCTGGATAAGGGCGGTGATCATGAACGGCCACAGCCCGAGGTTGACCTCGGGCGTGCCCATCTCGGCATCGTCGGCCGCCACCACTAGGTCACAGGCAAGCATGAGCCCGAAGCCTCCGGCGAGGGCATGGCCGTTGACCCGGGCGACGATGGGCAACCGGCTCACGCGCATCTGCTTGACCAGCTCGCCGACCTCAGCGCGTACGAGATGGGCGCCGACCCGGCCCCCGGTATCGGTCATGCCGCCGAGATCGCCTCCCGCGCAGAACGCCTTGTCGCCGGCCCCCGTGAGGACGGCGACGGAAACCTCATCCAGAGCCTCGGCTACGGTCAGCGCTTCGCTCAAGCCGGTTACGACCCCAGGGCTCAAAGCGTTGCGGGCCTCGGCCCGATCGATCGTGATCGTCGCGACGGAGCCGTCGGTGGAAAGGGTGACGGGTCCATCGAAGCTCTCCGTGGTCAAAAGGCGGTCACTCTGTGCGGGCGAAGCCTCGGAGCACATCGAGGACGGCCCGGGCATCGTCGTCGGCCACCGGCGTCCCGGCCCCCGTGCGCCCGTGGCCGTCACCGCCCATCACCTTGCGCATGTTCTCCTCGCCGCGCTCGAGCGTCGTCCTGGCTGCGCTCAACTCGATACGAAGGGCAGTCTCCCGTCGGGTCGTCTCGTCGAGAGCCTCTTCGAGCTCGGTCACTCTTGCCTTGAGCGCCGCGTTCTCGGAAGCGAAGGCCTCCACCTGGGCGGAGCGCAGTCCGTCATCGCGCGATATCTCTAGGAGCCGGTCGATCACCGCGCTACCTATGTCCTCATAGGTCATCCGGGAAGGTCTTCGGCCCGAGGCGATGCCGCGGGCCTGCTGCGCTTCCTCGAGGGTCACAGGGTCGGTCGAGAGGATAGTGACGATCGTGTCTCGCCCTCGACGGCCCCGCTGGATCACCTCGATGCGATGGAGGTCCTCGAGCAGCTTCACAGCCTCGGCGCTACGGACGGAGTTCAGTCCGGCTTGATCGGCGATAGATCTGAGTTTGCCTTCGAATGTTCCGTTCAGGGAAGAGGCGTCGAGGACCCCGAGCAAGCGGGTCGACAATTCATGGATAGTGGTCCGGGCCATCTGGCCCTCCCTGTCTGTCCTAGAGGAAGTTGTGTTGAGCTTAAGTCTATCGCCAGGCCGAACAGACTTAGATAAAGCCTGGTCACTCTTCGTGGATGAGGAGGACGATCTTCGCCTTCAAAGATTCCGGACATCGGCACGTGTCCCTCAACCGGTGGAGGAGGTGGCCGACCTCTCGCTCGAGACCGTAACGCTCGAGGCAAGGCCTGCACTCCTCGAGGTGGGCGGCGATCTCGGCTCGATGGGTCTCATCGGTGATCTCGCCGTCTAGGAAGAGATACACCTCTTCGAGGATGCGCTCGCAGTACTCCTTCACTTCAAGCTCCCCCCCCGCCTTCCTTCGCCTCAGGATCCCCCGGCCCGCCTTTGACGATCCCTCGATCGCGGGCCACTTCCCACAACCTCTTCTGCAGCGCTTTTCTTCCCCGGTGGAGACGGCTCATGACGGTGCCCAGGGGGACATCCATGATCTCGGCCATCTCGGCATAGGAGAACCCTTCGATATCGGACAAGACCACCGCCAACCTGAACTGTTCGGGCAGGTCGTCGATCGCATCCGTTATGTCTGAATCGACAAGCGAATCGAGCACGATGGTCTCCGGAGTCTCGCCGAAATTTGGGTCGTGGTTCCGGAGCTCCCGGTAGAGGTCGAACTCCTCGACGTCGTCCTGGGAGATCTTCCGGGGCTCACGTTGCTTGCGTCGGTAGGTGTTGATGTAGGCATTCGTCAAGATCCTGAAGAGCCAAGCCTTCAGGTTCGTTCCCGCCTCGAAACGGTCGAAGCTGCGGTAGGCGCGCAGCATCGTCTCCTGAACCAGGTCCTCGGCATCGCTGGGATTGCGAGTCATCCGGAGCGCTCCGGCATAGAGGGGGTCGAGCAGCGGAAGCGCATCCCGCTGGAACCGCTCTTTGTCGGCCGCTGCCAAGGAGGGGGGTGCCTCAGCCACCGGACTTCCCCCCGCGGAACGAATCGAGGATGCCGGAATCGAAGGTGAACATGAGCTCGGACTTCAGCTGATGCTCGGCAAGCGCGATCTCTAGGAGCTTGTCCATCAGGTCGCCGAAGTCCATGCCTGTCGCTTCCCACAGGTAGAAGGCGAATGAGCCTGGAACTGTATTGATCTCATTCACCCACGTTTCGCCCGTCTTCTCGTCGACGAACGCGTCTACCCGCGCCACGCCCGAGGCATTGACGGCGTCGAAAGCCGCGATCGCGTTCCGCTGGACGAGTGCCGTGACCTCGTCCGAGATGGGGGCCGGGATCAAACGCTGCTGGCCGGACATCCCTTTGGCTGACACCTTCGACGATCTCATGTATTTGTCCTCGAACGTGAGGTGGCCCTCCCAGGCGACCGGCTGCTCGCAGACCGAGGCGACGGGTCGCATGCCGCCGCCTCCCAATACCGAGCAGTTGACCTCGATGCAACCGTCCATAGCTTTCTCGATCAAGAGCCGGTGGTCGTATCGCGAGGCAACCTCCAAGGTCTGTTCGAGCTGTGAACGATCGTTCGCTCGCCCGATCCCCACACTGGAACCGAGTCGCGAAGGCTTCACGAAAGCGGGGTAACCGATGGCCGATTCAGCTTTCTGAACCGCCCTCTTGCGTCCACCTTCACCCGCGATCTCGACCGTCACGTGGGAAACGGTAGGAAGACCGGCATCCGCGAACGCCGCTTTCATCACCGGCTTGTCCATACCCACGGCCGACCCCGTCACCCCCGAACATGTATAGGGAAGGTTCGCCAGCTCGAGAAGGCCCTGGAGCGTCCCGTCTTCCCCGAAGGTCCCGTGGATGCAGGGCACAACGGCGTCGAGGGAGATGCGGGTCGGACCCTTCAGCCTCCCCCCGGGCAGGTACAGGCCGGCCCCAGGCTCGGGAGGGAGATGACAAGGCGTGCCGGCCTTGTCGGCAAGGCCATCGCGATAGACGGCCAGATCTTCGAGGGCCGAGCCGGTGAGCCAGTGTCCGTCCTTCTTCACATATATCGGCACGACCTTATGGCGCTCGCTGAGCGCCGCCATCACCTGATGGGCGGTAACGATAGAGACGTCGTGCTCGACGGAGCGCCCGCCGAACACGACCCCCACGGTAAGAGCTCGCATGCGGGGCAGTGTAACGAGGGCAGGGTTCTAGCCCTCAACCCTCATACTGGTCGGGAAGGTCGTTCTCGAACAGGACCACATCGCCGGGAGCGAGCAGCGCCTTGAGCTCTGTCGTTGCCTCTGCAAGCGAATCCACAGTGATCAGCGTGGACCGCCCCCCGGCCGCACCGGCAACGATCGCGGCACGGTTGATCCGCGCGACGACGATGATGAAGTCTGCGACCGCAGCGGCCGCCGCGCCCAGGTCACGGTTGGCCTCTTCCTGGAGCTCACCCAGCTCGATGATGCCCGGCGTGACCAACACCTTGCGTTTGCCGGGCATCGACGCGAGCACCTCTATCGCCGCCGCCGCACCTTCGGGGTTCGAGTTGAACGCGTCGTCTATAACGACGACGCCACCCGTCCCCTCCAGCAATTGCAACCTGTGTTCGACCGGAGTGAGAGCCTCGATCCTGGCGAGGATCTCGGGGAAGGGGACCCCGGCGACCCAAGCGACCGAAACGGCGGCCAGTATGTGGCCGACGGAATGGCGTCCGAGGAGAAGGGTGGATGCCTCCCCCACCCCGGTGCCGTCAACGACCAGCTGAAAGGTCGTTCCCTCGCCCGTGACACGGATGTCGGTGGCGGTGACGTCTGGCTTCCCGGCAGGGTCGATCCCGTAGCGGATCACCTTTTGCTGTGTGGTCGTGTCTGCAAGGCGGCGCACCCGTTCGTCATCGGTGTTCATCACAGCAGTGCCGCCGGTGGGAAGCGACTCGATGATCTCGTACTTCGCCTTCTCGATGGCCTCGAGCGAGCCGAAGCGCTCCAGGTGAGCCGGGCCGATGGCGGTGAGCACGCCGATCGAAGGTCGAACGAAACGACAGAGATCGGCGATCTCGCCCTGTCTGTAGGCGCCCATCTCGACGACGAAGGATCGATGCCCGCTTCCGAGATGCTCGTTGATCGTCCTGCAGACTCCCATCGGCGTGTTGAACGACCCAGGGGTCGCCAGCACATGCGAGTCATCGCCGAGAAGGCGCTGGATCGCTGATTTGGTCGAGGTCTTCCCGAAAGAACCGGTCACCCCGATCACGATGGGAGCCACCTCTCGGAGGCGCGTCCTCGCGGCGCGGAGGTAACGGCCGTTGATCGCCGCCTGGACTGGAACCAGGACAACGTCGGCCAGAGCGATGATCAGGGGCAATAGATAGAAGCCGAGGACGGTCATCGAAGCCCAAGTGATGAGGTCTGCCGGCGCCCCACCCAGATAAAGGTGAGCCAACCCGCTGGGAACCAACACCACGACGACCGAGAGGATCGACGACACGATCAGGATGCGCCATGCCCTCCCCGTCATGACGAGCGGCTTCTTGCCGGACGAAGGGGCCATGAACAGTGCTCGGGTTCGGTTCTTGCGGCACCAGTCTAGGAAGCGACTCCTCTTGTAGCCCTCGAGTTGGAAGACATGCAGAGCGCGCCGGGATCGGAAGAGCTGCAGGACGCCGTAGGCGGGGACGAGACCGTAGATGATCACCCGGAGCACCAGCGTGTAGCCGGTGAACGGATCTGCCCGATTCACCTTCTCTTCACTTCCCCGACGTCACCCCGAGGAAGTGGCGGATGACAGTGCAGAAACGATCCGCTTCGTCCAAGTACGCGAAGTGGCCCGCCCCTTCGAACACAACGAGACCAGCGTCCGGTATCAGGCTTTCCATCCGGTGGGCATGCGCCAATGGGACGGCATCGTCTTTACTGCCCCAGATGAGCAGCGTCGGTGATGAGATCCTCGGCAACAAAGGAGCTATGTCTTCGTTGACCACCTTCACGAGGATCGGGCGGAGGTCACCCGCCTCTTTGTAGTCGGAGGAAGCGATGCGGTCGTACACCGCCTGGCGAAGGGCACGCCCGGGGGGTCCGAACCTACCGGAGAAGCGCGCCGACCTCGAGATCACCCTCTTGGCCCTCGCTTTCAACGATGGGGGCGTCCGCAGGCCGGATGCACCGGTCGCCACTACCCTCTCGGCGAGTCCCGGATGCGTGGACGCGAGGTAGAGCGAGGTTTTTGCGCCGAACGAATGGCCGACGAAAGCCGCGCGCTGCACGCCGAGCTCGCCCAAGACATCCCGGACATAGGCCGCGTAGTCCGGCGTCCCCCAGGTCCCTTCGGGCATCGGGGATCCGCCGAAACCCGGAAGATCGAGGGCGATCACGTCCATGCGCGCTCTCAGGCAGGTGATCACGGGGGTCATCGACTCGATCCGTCCTCCCCAGCCGTGCAGGATGACGACGGGAGGGCCTTCTCCGGCGCGGAGGAGACGCGTCTTCTGGCCACGCACCTCGATGTCTTGTACCTCGGTAGCAACCATCGCTACGTGCAGATCAGGCCGTTGCGGGTGGATCGATCGCGGCGGTGCCACGCACTAGGTGAGTTTTGCCGAAGAAGAAGGCAAGGCCATATAGGAGCGCGGCGAGGATCAGGAGTGACCGGTAACCGACCAACAACGCGGAGTACTCGAGGACGCCTCCGACCATCGCTCCCAAGAGATTCGCCCCGAACGCCGTCGTGGAGGCGCCGACATCGCGGAATCGTTCCGCGAATACGAGGTTCGCGAGGAAGATGGGCGTGAAGGCCAGGAGCACCGCCAACCCGAAACGCAACGGGAGCGAAAGTTCGAGCAAGGCGCCACCCGGCACCGCCCAAGCGAGGGCGAGAGTTGCCAGCAACACCACGTAGAGGCGCGCCGGCTTCTTGAACCGAACACGAGCAGCAACCTCGATAGCAGCCAGGACACTCAGGAGGATGCCGGTGAAGACGAGCGCGTTCACGAACCATGTCGTTCCGAAGAGCAAAGCGAATTGGACGACGTTCTTGGTCTCCAGGAGCAAGAACGCCGCTCCCATGAAGAACAGATCGAGGTATCCCTTCATCCCTTTGAACGGCCCCGATGCGACCCGCACGACGATCAGTGACACGAGGAGGATCAGAAGGATCGTCACGAGATAGAGGCTCGGGATAGACCTCTCTTTCAGGTAAAGGAACGGGTAGTCGTCGGTCGCAGGTGCCGGAGCCAGCGAGCTCGCCGGGCTCAGAACAGGACACGACAGGTACTGGCGATCGAGGGTTGCGGTGAGCACGGCCAGCCCGTAGCCCTCGTTGATGGTGTCGACACAAGGAGTCTCCCCGTAGACATCTTGGAGGGTGACCTTGAGCCGGTCTACCAGCCACTGCTCCCTGTAGAAGTTGTACATGCCGAACAGACCGTTGGGCTTCAGGTGAGCGCGCGCCGTCTCCATCGCTTCCAAAGTGAAGAGGTAGCTCTCCAACCGCAACGACGACTGGCCCGACACGAGAGTCAGGGAATCGGGAAGCGCGAACAGGATCAGGTCGTACTTCGTGTCGCTTCTCTCTAAGAAGGCACGGCCGTCGTCGATGTGCACGTCGACGCGTTCATCCTGATACGGATGATCGGGATGGAGGTCGCGACCGAGTTGGTAGAGCTTGGGATCGATCTCGACCGCGTCGATATGTTTCGCACCCTCCTCCAGCGCTATCGCAACATCGGTGCCGTTCCCCGCGCCAACGATCAGCACGTTATCCAGAGGGTTAGAGATCGTCCTCTGATACGGGATCAGATAGATCGGCTCGCTCGTCCGCCTGACACTCGTGGACTGGATCGCCTGGTGAGGGATCCCGTTCACCGCGATCCCGTAGGAGCCGTCACCCCCGGGCTGGAGGGTGATCTTGTAATAGGGCGACCAAGTATCCAGCTTCATCCGCGACTCGGCCGTCAAGAACAATAAAAGGACGAGGATCGCCAGCACATGCAGCCAGGTGAGCTTCCTACCGAATAGGTAAGTGAACAGGCCGGCGACGATGACTCCCCAGAAGAAGGGTGGCGCGCTCAAGAAGGACAGGATCGAGAAACCAACGACACCGCAGATGCTGCCGATGATGTCGAGCCTGTAAGCCTCGAGTGGCTCGAAGCGGGCGAACGTCCGTGCCACTCCCTCTGCGAGCATCATCAGCGTCACCGCGACAGACAGGAAGATCACCGGCAGCATGACCCAGGTAGGCAGACCGGTAGGCGTGAACTCGCCGAAATAGATGATGTCCGATCCGGACCTGTCGATCTTGACCGGGAAGAGCCTGATGAATACAACCAACACGGTCAGTGCGATAGGGGCGAATCGCCAGAGGTTGAGCTTCGACCCCGCCCGGAGGAAGCCCACTCCGATGCCAAGGAAGCTACCCAACAAGACGAAGTTGGAGAAGTACGAGAGATAAACGACGTTCGAGCCGGTCCAGCGGATGAGCGCAATCTCTACGAAAAGCATGAGTGCGCTGAGCAGGACGAGTCTCAGCCGATCCGAGCGTCGCGGCGCCGCCTCCCCTACCTGTTCGATGTGATCTCTCCTGTAGTTGGGCCGTAGCGCCGCAGGATAGATCAACACGAAAGGCCCCCGACAAGTCGGGGGCCTTTCGCGGGGGGTGGGGGCGTGCGGGGAGGTCTTTGGCTAGTTGGTGTAGGCCTCGCAAGCGTCGATCAGCTCGTCGATCGCCTTGGTGATCTCTTCACGGGCGGCGGTGCTCCAGCGGGCGGATTCCATCTTGTCGAAGGCTCTCTTGTGGGCATCTCGGAGCTCGGAGTCACGGTCTCGGGAACTGCGGCACTTGCCCTTTGCGACCTGCGTCTGCGTGAGTCTCATCTCGGCTCCCCTTTGTTTCGGTTTGACCTTCTAGGAGTACTTTGCTCCTCCGGGGCCCGGGAGCAAATACGTAAATGGACGGATATCTGGGGGCAGAACGGACACGCCTAGGCGGTGCTGCTACAGGCTCAGGCGGAGATGCGACCCTCGATGAAGGCGGTCCGCTCCTCGACGGAGCCGGTGACCGCCTCATAACTGATGCCATGGCTCTTCAGGAGTCGCACCAGGCGGTCGTCGATGTCCTTCTGGAACGCCGGGTCATCGGGCCTCAGGCCGTCCAGCACTATGGGGAACTCGATCGGCAGATAGAAGACATGCGAGTAGCTCGTCCGCAGCCGGGCCTCGGCGAGCTTCTCGCACTCGTCCCACAGGGCGGTTTCCTTGCTGCGTGGCTGGTTGTCGAGTACCCATCTGGCATAAGCCATGACGTCGATCAACGACCGGTCCCCTACGAACTCGGGTGTCGACAACTCGTTGTTGTACTGCTTGAGGAAGATCAGGGTCTCGGTCTCGGGGGTCGCGTCCTTGTCCAGCTTGAAGCCGAGCTCGACGACCTCCCGGGCCGTCTCTGGGAGCAGAGGCAGCTCGAGTCGCCGCGCCAGGATCTCCGCCAACGTCGTCTTGCCGGTAGAGAAGCTCCCCACTATGACTATCCGCCGCTCCATGCGGCTCATCCTAGATGGCTCGCACGGCCTTCTTCCTGCTGGAGCCTCGGAGGTGGTCGGGGTCTTGCTTCGGCCATCTCACCTGATAGGCCGTGTCCTTCGTGACCCGCTTACGCCACCTGGCTCCGCAGGTGTTCGACAGTCTCTTGGTGTCGACCTTGGCGAAGTCGCCGCCGACCTGCTTGCGGAGGACAACCTTGTCACCCGCGTGAGACTCGCAGGGGGCAACCCGTACCTTCAGCCGGACCCGGCTCCCGGCAGGCACCCGTGGATCGGATCGGGCCAACGAGACCTTCACCCGCACCAGCAGCGGCACGGGGGCTGAATCGGCTTCTGCGCACAGGGTTGATGCATCCACGTGAGCCGTGTAGTTCGCGCTGCGGTCCGCCGTGTAGCTCTTGGAGAAAGTGCCGCTCGCATCAGTATTGAGCGAATCGTAGAGGTCGCTCGTATCAGAACCGGCGACCGTGCGGAAGATCTTCACCGCTTGCGATGCGATGCAACCGCTTCCAACGAAGAAGATACCCCCGCTCAATGTGATCCCTTTCCCGAAAGTCGTCTTCGCCTTGTTGGCTTCGAGCGTGATCGTCCTTGGCGGGGGGCCGGGGGTCGCTGTAGAAGTGGGATCGGCCGTGGCCGTGACCGTCGTGGTGGATGTCGATGTCGTCGTCACGATCGGCGTTGGGGAGCCGGTGGGCGTCACCGGCGGAGTAGCGGAAGGCGAGGCTGTAGTTGCGACGGTCGGGCACGGTGACGCTGTTGCCGTTTGGCCTGCGGACACGGATGGGGTGACGCTTCCTCCGCCGTCGGGGGGGCAGGCCTGGCGTCCGGGGGGGGCGGCGGCGCCCGCAGCCACCAGACCGATGCCGGAAACGGTGAGTCCGACCACAACAGCGAGACTGAAAGCCCGGCCCTTGACCGACTTCCTTTCTGCGTGCGTCATGGCACCTCCATGAACCTCGACAGAAGCGGCAGTACGAGCGAGAGTAACCCCCTACCCGGCGTGCAGCATCGGCGACGGGTTGAACGTCTAAGTTGGTATCGACCAGGCCGACCAGGAGGCTCCATATGTCCATACGCGTTCTCTCTGTGGCGACGATCGCCCTCATATCGATGGTGGGGATGCCCCCCGCCGAAGCTGCCATCACCTGCCTCGGCCGATCGGCAACGGTGGTCGGCACGAACGGCGTCGACCTTCTCTCCGGGACGAAGAGCAACGATGTCATCGCGGGCCTGGGCGGCCATGACCGGATCGTGGGCCTCGGCGGCAACGACATCATCTGTGGAGGGAAAGGGCGGGACTCGGTCAACGGGGGGTCGGGCAACGACAACATGTCCGGCGGTGACGATCGGGACTTCCTGGATGGTGGCAGCGGCGCCGATGCCATGGCCGGAGATGCCGACAAGGACCTTCTCGAGGGCAGCACGGGCGACGATCGCATCTCTGGTGGCCACGGTGAAGACTCGCTGAGCGGCGGTGAGGGGGCCGACTCGCTTCTAGGAGGTCAAGAGAACGACCACCTCGAGCCCGGCCCGGACGACGATCGTCTCGATGGTGGACCGGGTAGCGACACCGTCTCCCTGGCGGCGTCCCGCGACGGAGTCGAGATCGATCTGAGCGCCGGCACCATCAACGGCCTGGGAAAGGACCGCGTGAAGGCCGTCGAGAACGCGATCGGGACGCGTGAGAGAGACGACATCACGGGCAACGGACAAGACAACAAGTTGGTCGGTTCCTCCGGGAACGACATCATCGATGCCGGCGGCGGTGACGACCTCGTGGCGGGACACGACGGTGACGATCAGCTCGACGGGGGGCCCGGCGTCGACACGATCGATTATCGCAACGACCACAGCGTTGTTGTGAACCTGGCGACAGAAAGCTCCACGGGTTCGGGCAACGACACGCTCGTTGACTTCGAGAACATCGAGGGAACCGGCGGGAACGATGTGCTGATCGGGGACGACGGTCCGAACTTCATCAGGGGGTTCCGCTCGAGCGACACTTTCCGTGGTGGTGGCGGTAACGACATCCTGATCGGCGGTAACGAGCCCGTCTACGAGATCTTCGACGAAACCGGGAAGGTGATAGGTCTCAGCCCCGGTGACCTCTTCGAGGGCGGCGAAGGCGATGACGAGATCCACGGAGGCAAGGGCCGCGACGCGGTCGACTTCGGGAACGCTCCCGGCCCCGTCACGGTCCAGCTCGCCACCCAAGCCGCTACCGGACAGGGCACCGATTCACTCGAGAACATCGAGAACGCCTTCGGCTCCGGCTACGACGACACCATCACGGGCGACGAGCTCGACAACGTGCTGACAGGGCGTGCGGGGAACGACATCATCGACGGCGGGATCGGGGACGACACCTTCCCCGGGGGCTTGGGGGACGACCGTTACGCGGGCGGCGAGGGCACCGACACGGTCGATTTCAGCAACGGAGCGGATCCGGTGACGGTCGACCTCACCGCCGGAACGGGCTCCGGGCAGGGCGCCGATACCTTTGCGACGGTCGAGAAAGTGATCGGGACGATCTTCGACGACGTGCTGCGGGGTGACGACCTGGCGAACACCCTCGAGGGCAGGAACGGCAACGACGTCGTCGAGGGCATGGGTGGTGACGACATCGTGATCGGTCACTACGGTGACGACACGGTGCGAGGCGGTAGCGGCAACGACGAGCTCTCAGACTTCGGAGGCATCGACAACGTCTTCGGCGACGATGGCGACGACCATGTCATCGCGGGACTCAACGACGATCATTTCGATGGCGGGCCCGGGGTGGACACGATCGACTTCTCGCTCTCAGGCAAAGCCATGCAGGTGGACCTCGTAGCCGGAACCGCGGACGGTCATGGTCTCGACACCCTCGCGGGCTTCGAGAACGTCACCGGGAGCCCGCGCGCCGACACGATCTCTGGAGATGCGGGACCAAACACACTTATCGGCGGCGAGAGGCTCGATCAACTCAGTGGACGCGAAGGCGACGACATCCTCGATGGAGGGATCGACGATGATCTGCTCGAGGGAGGCGCCGGCTTCGACACGGTCGACTATTCGGCATCCACCACGCCCATAACGGCCGACCTAGAAGACGGGTTCGCCTCCGGCTACGGCAACGACAACCTCCTGGGGATCGAGTCGATCGTCGGATCGGACGAGGCCGACTTCCTGCGCGGGTCGCAGATCGCCAACGCCCTCCTGGGCGGAGGCGGGCCGGACTCGATCGAAGGCAAGGACGGAGACGATCTCCTCGACGGTGGGCCGGGCATCGATTACCTGGACGGCGGCGCAGGTATCGACACCTGCTTCAAAGGAGAGAACTCGCTGAACTGCGAGGCGAGCTGAGGGCTCGCCTCGCAGTTTTCAGCAGCTAACTACTAACTAACGTCGGACCCGGATCACTCCCGATTTCGCCTTGAGGCACTGGAAGTTCCCGACCAGCCGCGGCCTCACAACCGCGTAGTACCTGCCGGCCCGGCCGATCCGGTGGCGGGCTCTCCAGCGGCCGTCGGCGGCAACGGTTGTCCGAGCGACCCTTGCGTCGGGCCCCACGATGACCTTCTTGACAACCACTCTGCGGCCGGCCACACAGGCTGCCTCACTTGCGGTCACGAGACCCTTGAAACGGTGCCTCGGCTGGAGGCGGTGGCGGATCGTGATCGCTGATGGGACCGGCGTGACCGTAATCGTGGCGGCCTCGGAGGTGTCGTTCTTGCTCTCACACTCAGGGTCTGCCGGATGGTCGATCTTGGTATCGCCGTCATTGTCGATGCCGTCGTCGCACTGGGCGGGCCCGGGCGTCGGAGGCGTCGCGGTGACTGTAGTTGTCGGAGTCACGGTCACTGTTGTGGTCGGACTCGCAGTCGTCGTCACGGTGGCGGTGGGCGTCGAATCAACCTCGGTGTCGTCATTCTTGTTGGTGCAACCCGGGTCGGCCGGGTGGTCGATCTTGCCGTCACCATCGTTGTCGATGCCGTCCTCACACTCGATCGGGCTCGTGGCGGTCGGCGACGGACAGGACGTAGCCGTGGGGGTCTGTCCACCCGGAGTCGCGGTCGGCGATGGACAAGCTTGTCGTGGCGGAGGCCCCGCCGCGGTCGCCTGCAGACTGAACACGGTTGCGAGGGCCATCCCTAAGGACACGACGGCTATCAGGAACCACGCTCGGTGTAGATGCCTGGCAGGGATCTCGGCCATGGGGACCTCCTCGATAGGACCTTAGCTATGTCTTAGCTAAGGTTTCTCTGTACCCCACTTTACGCCTATCCATGCCTCTTTCGGGACCGAGCGGCTATGGAGGGGGCAGGATCCCGTAGTCCCCGTTGGCCAAGAACCACCGGTTGGGCCCGGGGGTCTCGCCCTCTACGAGCGCCCATAGCCTTTCGAAAGCCAGTTGCATGACGATATGAGTTTCACTCTTCTCGGAGGCATGCCCCGGCACAGGGAAAACGAAGTCCGGATCCACCTGGTCGGTGACATAACCGGTGACGGTCGTCTCCTTCTCGGAATCCGAGTCCCGGAGAGTCACCACGAAGTAGTCGTACTCGATCCGCTGAGCGGCCAGCAAGCTCACCATCTCGACGCTCTGGTTGAAGGGAACCAGCCCGTCGTTGACGGCATGGATGACGACGACACCATCCAGGTTCGCGGCCGCAAGGTCGCTGCCTCGCGCCACGACGGTGCGCTCTTGATAGGCACCGGGGTCTGACTCGAAAGTGCCCCCCGTCTCGGCCTCGATGTCCTCCTGAGCCATCCTTGCGGTCTCAGTCAGCGCTCCCGCAGCGCGGGCTTCGGTGTACGTCTCGATGAGGTTCACCGCGCCCTCGACATCCCACCAGTAGTCGAACAGGGGCTCGTCGGCGGGTGAGGACTTCATCAGTCCTTCTTCCCCGGCGATCGCCACGGCAAGTCCGGACATGTTCCCGCCCATCGACACACCGAAGATCGTGATCGTCTCGATCGATGGGCAGATCCGCTCGTAGTACTGGGCTGCGGCTATGAGATCCCTGGCCCCTGCCATCGCGTTCCAACCGCGCGATGTGGGGAGGTTGTCTTCGTCGTCATCGTCCGGGATGATCTCGAGTCCTCGGTAGTTCATCCCGACCGCTACCAAGCCATGGCGGGCCGACTCACGCATGTGCTCGACCCAGGAGAACGTGGTGTGGCCGTAACCGTGCGCGTATACGACGAGGTTCGTCGGCATCGCCGGGGGAAGGGCAGTGTGACCTGTCGCCGTCTCCCCATCGACCTGGATCGAATAAGGGCGAGCGAGGTCCGTCTGAGCTATCCAGGGGGCAGGCTTGGGGCGCTGCGGGGCCTTGGGGGCAGCAAGAGCCGCCGATCCGAGTGCGATCGCGAGAACTCCCGCGACCATCCCAACTGCGATCTGCCTACTTCTGCCCATAACGTTTTCCTCCCGCCGGCCTCCCGGCTGATTCGGCGCAGCCCAGGCTCCTCCTGCGATACCCGGCCGTTAGGCTCCCCTCTATGAAGAGGTTGATCACGGTTCTCGTCCTTATCGGATCGATGGCCACCTCCGTGCCGGTTCAGGCCCAGACGCCCGAGCAGGAGAAGCGCTGGCGGCAGAAGACGATCGGGACCTTGAAGTCGGCGGCAACGGCCGAGGAGTACTGGCGAACCAGCCACGACAGCTACACGACCAGCCTGGCCGACCTCGAGCAGGAGGGTTTCACCAAGCCCCCGAGCGTGAGAGCCCGCGTCCCCTGGGCCACGAAGGTCGCCTACTGCATCACCGCGATCCACAAGAAGCTCGAGGAGCGGTGGCACTACAACAGCAACGACGGCCGCTGGAAGAGGGGCAGATGCCCCTCGGGGCCCTGAAAAGCCCCGCCACCCCCGGCGCGCAGGGGAGTAACCGGAACGACGGTCCGGAAGAGATCCCGCAGACATCGGTCGCGACGCCGATCAGCGAGATCCCGGTCGAAGCCGGCGTCCTCTCGGTTCCTGCCGAGGGCCTGGATGCACGTCCTCAACCTTCGAAGCGAGTGATCATCCTCGGCGCGGGGATGGCCGGATTGGTGGCCGCCTACGAGCTCGTCCGTCAGGGACACGAACCGTTGATCCTCGAAGCACAGAACCGTGTCGGCGGCCGCATCTACACGCTGCGTGATTTCGCCCCGGGGCTCTACGCGGAGGCTGGAGCGATGCGCATCCCCCGGGCCCACGACCTGACCCTCGAATACTGCCGGTTGTTCGGTCTCGAGCTGCGCCCGTTCTTGATGGACAACCCCAAAGGGATCGTCTACGTCGGCGGCCGGCGGATGACCACGGAGGAAGCGAACCTCGAACCCGATCGCCTGCCGTTCGAGGTGGAACAGCACGAGCGCGGCCGCACGGCACAGGAGATGTGGGAAGAGGCGATCCGGGAGCCTCGCCAGATGCTCGAGTCCGAAGGCGACCAAGCGTGGGCCGCGATCGCGCGTGAGTACGACCAGTACTCGCTCTATGAGTTCCTCAAGATGAAGGGCTTCTCGGAAGGAGCCATCGAGATGTATGCCGTGATGAACTTCCTCGAAGCCGACATGCACAA
The DNA here is from genome assembly GCA_046715695.1 of Actinomycetota bacterium. GTDB lineage: Bacteria > Actinomycetota > CADDZG01 > CADDZG01 > WHSQ01 > DATLNM01. Next base: position 16,963 of record JBKJYP010000283.1, read on the forward strand.
CGCGGTCCTCGAGGTCCTGCGCGAGGACCTAGGCAAGGCCTACGTCGACATGCAGGAGGTGATCGGGGGCATGGATCGCCTTCCGAAAGCCTTCTATGCGCAGATGAGCGACCGCGTTCAGTTCGGGGCCGAGGTCACGGCGATCGACCAGGATGATTCGACCGTCACCATCCACTACCAGACGGGGGCCGGGCGCTTCTCGGTCGGCGGCGACTACGCGATCTGCACGATCCCGTTCTCCGTGCTGCGTCACATAGAGATCATCAAGCCGTTCTCGCGCGACAAACAGCGTGCGATCCGCCAGCTCAACTACGCGGCCTCCACGAAGATCCTCTTCCAGGTGCGACGCAGGTTCTGGGAGGAAGAAGGCATCTTCGGCGGCGCTACCGTCACCGACCTGCCGATCCGGAGGATGAACTACCCGACCCCCGACCCCGACAACGAACGAGGGATCCTCTTGGCGAGCTACACATGGTCCCAGGACGCGTCCCGTTGGGGCGCGATGGACGAGGGGTCGCGGATCGAGCAGGCGCTCGAAGACGTGGAACGGATCCATCCCGGCGCCTCTAAGGAATTCGAGTTCGGCACGACCCACGCGTGGGACGAAGACCCCTACGCGGCCGGAGCCTTCGCCCTCTTCGAAGCCGAGCAGCAGTCTCAGCTGCAGGACGCGATCGTCCGGCCCGAAGGCCGGGTCTATTTCGCCGGCGAGCATTGCTCGCTGTATCACGCCTGGATCCAGGGGTCGCTGGAATCAGGGATCAGGGCAGCGAGAGACATCCACGAGGCCCCAAAGGTGATGGAGCCCGAAGATCAAAGAACTGGCTGATCCAAAAGGTTGAAGAAGCATCAGACGGGTAGGTAACCCCCCTAGCACTTGTCTATCCACCCGTCAGCAGCAGTCCAAGGAGGTACGTATGAGTTCTCGCACGTGGTTGAGCATCACGGGACGTGGGAAGCACACTGCCCCCACTGGGGCTGCAGCTCGTCCCGGCCGGCAGGCCTTCGGGACGATCATCCTCGTCTGCCTCACGATCGCAGGTGTGGGCATCGTCGCTGCAGGGGCCGCTCCCGGCCCCCGTCAGGCGGTTCAGTGCACGACTCCTTCGGCGAGCGCGTCGGTCAGCCCGTCGGCCTCACCGAGCGCATCTCCCAGCCCCTCGCCGTCCTGTACGACCACCAGCCCGTCGCCGTCGACCTCCGCGTCGGTGAGCCCGTCCGCAAGCCAGTCGGCCTCGACTTCACCTATAGCCTCTCCGAGCCCGAGCACGTCGGCTTCTCCTGCCCCGACCACTACCGTTACGGCGACGACCACAAGCAGCCCCGCACCGACGGTAACGGTTACGGGCACGCCGATCCCCGGCCAGCCCGCCTGCAATGACGGCTTCGACAACGACGCCGACGGCAAGACCGACCACCCGGCCGACCCCGGCTGTGACAACCCTG
>JBKJYP010000284.1:0-4535 GCA_046715695.1 Actinomycetota bacterium
TGTGATCTTCAGGAGTTAGTGATCCGAGTCTTCCCCCGTCGAGGGATCCTCATTCCGAGGAATCGTCATCGTCAACCTCATCCTCGTCCTCGACATCCACCTCGACGTCGGTGTCGCTGTCATCGTCTTCGTCGGTTTCTACATCCTCGTCCACCGGGTTCTCGATGTTGACGTCCCCTTCATCATCATCGGCGCACGCCACGGCGGAGACAGGAGTGAGGGCCAGCATCAAGGCCAGCAAGATCCGGGCACGGCGGGTCCGAGCCATATAGGTCTCCCTCTTAGTTTGATCCGTGCGGGATACGTACCCCAACCGGCCGAGGGGAAACCGCTGAGAGACCTAGTGGGTCGGGTCTATGAGGAAGCGATAAACCAGGTGGCCCGTGAGGGCCCAGGTGATCGCACCAAGAAATATGTCCATACCCCCACGATGTCGTGCAAGGGGTCTGGATTGAATACGTAGTCGTACGTATCTATGGCGCTCAGCGCCGACGGCCGAGTGATCGCTGCATCTGCCGATCGGCATCCCGCTTGGCATCGCTCTCCCGCTTGTCATAGGCCTTCTTGCCCCGAGCGGTGGCTATCTCAGCCTTCGCTAGGCCTTGCTTGAAGTAGAGCTTGAGGGGCACTAACGTCCGCCCGTCCCTGGCCACAGCGTCGGCCAGCTTCTGGATCTCACCGCGGTGGAGCAGCAGCTTCCGAGGGCGCATCGGGTCATGGTTCTCGCGGTTCCCGTGCGAATAGGGACTGATATGGCATTGCAGCAACCACGCCTCTCCGTCTCTCACAACAGCGTAGGCGTCGGAGAGGTTGGCCTTGCCCGCACGGCACGCCTTGACCTCGGTCCCCGTCAGCGCCAGGCCCGCCTCGAAGATCTCCTCGATCAGATAATCGTGACGCGCCTTCCGGTTGGCGGTGATGAGTTTCGTCGCCGGGGGCGCGGCCTTGGCCACTACCCTCCCGCGGCGGCTTGGGCGATCATCTCCTGCAGGACCCCCACTGCCGCATCGAACTGCTCACGGCGCGAGCTGTCGACGCTGACGTCGGGCTTGATCCCCGTGCCGTCGATACTGCGACCCGAGGGCGTCAGGTACTGCGCCGTGGTGATCTTGAAGGCCGACATGTCGTCGAGAGGCACTACCTCTTGGACCGAGCCCTTGCCGTAGGTCTGCGTGCCGATGAGAACGCTGCGCCCGGAATCCTGGAGAGCTCCTGCGACGATCTCGGATGCGCTGGCAGACCCCCCGTTGACGAGCACGACCAGAGGGATGTCCTCATAGGCATCACCCTGCGCTTCGTACGCACGAGGCGCACCGGAGCTTTCTTTGTAGAACACGACGGTGCCGGACTCCATGAACACGCTCGCAACATCGATCGCCTCGAGGAACAGCCCACCACCGTTGTTGCGGAGGTCCAGAACGATCCCCGCGGCACCTTTCTCGACCAGGCCGCCGACGGTCCGCTTGAGCTCGGCTCCGGCACCATGGGCGAATCCGGAAAGCTCAACGACCCCTACATCGCCGGACATGCGTGAGCGCAGGTTCGGCAGGACGATGTTCCGACGGGTGATCGTGAAATCTATGAGCTCCCCGGCCCGTTCGATAACGAGATGGACCTCGCTCCCCTCCGGACCCTTGATGAGCGCGACGGCTTCATCGGATGTCATGTCGGCCACATCCTTGCCGTCAACAGAGCGGATGAGGTCGCCGCGCCGGATGCCATCGTCACGCGCGGGGCCATCCGGCAGGAGAGACTCGATCCTCAAACCGAGCTTCGTAGGCTTCAACCACACCCCTATCCCAGAGAACCTCCCGGTCGAGAGCTCCTGGAGAGCGAGGGCATCCGTTGGTGAGTAGAAGGTCGCGTAAGCATCGTGACGCCGGAGGACCTCGACCATGCCCCTGATAGCCCCGCGCGCCAGCGCGCTTTCTGTCGGTGCGTCGGCGGAGGACCGGATGATCTCGTCGAAAGCCTGCTGGATGATCTCGAGGCCGTCGGCTTCTGCTCGGGTGGCCGGCCGGGGGTTGGACCCCGCGAGGTAGCCGGTCGACATCGAGACGAGGGCCAGACACAGCGCCGCGGCCGCAATCGCGACCGACCGTTGCCAAGGGAGCATGGCTCTAATGTAAGTGCTGCCCGGGGCTAGGGGCGCACGCCGCCTAGCTCAGGTAGGGCATGGGGTCCACCGGCGACCCGTTGATCCGGACCTCGAAGTGGAGATGGGGGCCGGTGCAGTAACCGGTGCAGCCCACCGCCCCGATCGATGCTCCTCTACCCACGGATTCGCCGCTCCCGACGTAGAAGGCCGAGAGGTGGTTGTAGGTCGTGGCCAGGCCCCCGCCGTGGTCGATCACTATGACGTTGCCGTAGCCGCTCATCACCCCTGCGTAAGACACGACGCCGCCGTCGGAGGCGATCACGTTCGCCCCGTAACCGGCGCCGATGTCGATACCCGTGTGGAGGCGCTGGTCACCGAAGATCGGGTGCGTCCGGTAGCCGTACGGGGAGGTAACCGGGCCCGAGGTCGGCCACATCAGTTGTCCGGCAGCCGCCGGACTCCCGGACGAGCCACCCTGGAGGATGGACTCGATCTCGGCTTCCTCTCGATCGAGTTGTGCCTCCACCTCGGCGAGAGAGTCCCTCCGCTGCTCGATAAGGGCGAGCAAGGCCTCCTTCTCGGCGACGGCGTTCGCACGCAGATCCAGCACCGCCTGACGCCGTCCCCGGATCAGGTCGAGCGCATCACGGTCCCGCTGGAGCTGGAGTCTGGCCTCGGCGATGTCGAGCTTCTGCTCTTCGATGACATCCCGGCGCGACTCGGTGGAATCGCGCAGCGTCGTTATCTCTTCGACGAGCCTCGTGTCGCTATCCAGGGCCGACATGTGGAAGGTGTAGCGATGGATGAACTCGGGGATCGATCCCGCAGACAGGAGTGGGTCGAGCCAAGCCGTGGGCCCGAGCTTGTAGATCGCGACCGCCCGCTCCGTGAAGATGCCTTCCCTCTCGACGAGATCGCGTTGGACGTCGAGGAGCTCACGCATCACGAGTGCGAGCTGCACCTGAGCGTCGGAGAGCCGCTCGGACACCTCTCCGATCTCGGTATCGAGGATCTGGAGCTTCGCCGTCAGCCCGTCTACCCGGCCCTCGGCTCTCGCCCGGCGCTCATCCAGCACCTCGATCCGGGTCAGGACCTCGCCCATCTCGGCTTCTGCCGCCAACCTCTCGGCGCGGATCCGGGCCTTCCGTTCACGGATCTTCTCGAGGCGGTCGCTCGGATCGGCCGCGGCGGTACCCGCAGCCAAAGCCATCAAGGCCGCCAACACCGCCGCCCCGGCTGCCCGCCGGTGGGAACCAAGAGTCATCTGGTGGTATTTAACAACAACAACACGAGTAACACGAACCACACCCGAAAAACGGTGAGTGAGGGATTTACGTCGTCTAGCGCGGGAAATCCCTCACTGGAGGGCTTGAAGGGGGGGTTAGACCTCTAGGAAGCGGCGGAGGGCCAGGGTGGAGCCCACCAGGCCTACGAGGGCGCCCGTGCCCAGCAGGGTAAGGAGGACCGTCAGGAGCTCGGCCGTCGAGAATCGGAGGACGGGGCCCAGGAAAGCGATCACGTCGCCGACCCGGGCGAAGACCAGGGTATTGACGAGGAAGACGATCAAGGCCGAGATCGCCGCCCCGACGAGGGCCGCGAATACACCTTCGAGCATGAACGGGATACGGATGAACCAGTTGGTGGCCCCCACGAGCTTCATGATGCCGATCTCCTCACGCCGGGCATAGATGGCGAGCCGGATCGTGTTCGCAATCAGCGCGGCCGAGGCGACCATGAGGATGAGGGACATCGCGAAGGTGATCGTGCGCAGCAGGGTGTTGACCTGGAGAAGTCGCTTGATGATCTGGCCGCCGAACTGGATATCGTCGACGCCCGGGGCGCCGCGCAACCGAGATGCGACCTCCTGCGTGTAGCCGGCGTCGACCAGCTTGATGCGGAACGATTCCGGCAGGGCGTCCGGGGGCAGGGCCTTCCAGAACTCCGGCTTGTCGGCATATAGCTCCTTGAACTCCTCGAAGGCCTGCTCGTGCGAGACGAAGGTCACGCCGCCTTCGGCAACTTCGTCCATCCCGAGGATGTCGGCTTCGAGGGCCTTCTTCTCGTTCTGCGTCGCATCGTCGCGGAGGTAGACGGAGATCTCGACCTTGCTCTCCCAGCTCTGGGTCATGTTCTTGACCACGTGTCCAAGCAAGAGGACCCCGCCGAGGAGCAAGAGTGAGATCGCGACCGTCGACGTCGCGGCGATCGTCATGAGGAAGTTACGGCGCAGGTTCTGGATGGTCTCCGCGAGGTAGTAACCGACCCGTCTCATGTCCCTACCCCGTAGATGCCGCGCGACTGGTCGCGGACGACATGGCCGCCCTCGAGCTCGATCACACGGCGCCGCATCGAGTCCACGATCGCGTGGTCGTGCGTAGCCATGACGATCGTCGTACCGGTGCGATTGATCCGGTCCAAGAGCCGCATGATGCCGACC
>JBKJYP010000285.1:0-4876 GCA_046715695.1 Actinomycetota bacterium
GTGACCCGCCCACCGCGCGCGGCTCCGAGGTGGCCCTTGAAGCCGCGGGGGCGCTCGTCTCCCTGCAGGTCGTCCCACAGACCAGACGCATACATGACGACGAGCCCGATCACGACGGCCGCGCCGACCTCCAGCGTGGTGGCGGCTGTCGATCCGGCCGAAGCCATCGTTCCCTGGATCTCTATAACGAGGAGCGATGCGATGACTACCGGTCCTCCGCCGGTGGCCGGCACATCGAGACCCCGGTGATTGACCCGCATCAGCCTCTTGGGCGTGGCCCGAAGCCGGAGCTTCAGCAGCAGCCGAACCAGTATCGCCCCGACGAGGATCGAGCAAGCCGCGACGAGAGCCTGGTCTTCGGTCATGTCGGTTCCGGTTCGGGGGCGGCGATCGAGACCTGCAGGAGGAGGGTCATCGGGACGACGTAGCTGAGGGTCATGGCTGGGATCACGATGCCCGAGTCGTTCAGTGCGAAACCGAGGCCCGCCAGCAACAGACCGCCGATCAGACCGGCCCTCACGCGCGGGTAGTCCTCCCGCAGCTTGCGCCAGCGCCCCCGGGGCCGGAACAGCAGATACGCCAACGTTGCCAGAGCCGGGGGCACGAAGTAGGTCCAGATCGTCGAAGTGAAGACGCGCAGGTTGGCGCGGGCCTTGCGGCCGATGACCTCGAACAGAGGGTCGAGCCCGTCCTCCTTGATGTCTTGGAAGGTCCTCGCGAGGTGGGTCTGTTGCGATTCGGGGCGCGAGACGTCGATCCCGACGAACACCGCAAGAGCCGCGAGGGCACCAAGGACAACGACCGCGATCTGCCACGGCCGCGGCCGCCGGTCGGTCAGCAACAGGAACGTGATCGCGAGGGCGGGGACGAGGGTCAGGACCCCTCCGACATCACCTCCGAGATGCGGTGCGCCGTCGATGATCACCACCGCCACGAACAGCGCGATGACCGCGGCGAGCATCCCTCGTGAGTTCGGCCGGCGATGGACCAGCAACGTCCCGGTGATGATCGTGGATGCACCGAGCACGGCGAACGCGATGTTGCCTAATCCATCGAAACGACCGGCGACGATCGGTGAGTAGCCGAAGACGGTGTTCATCTGCAGCCATCCGCCGAAGATCAGGTCGATAGCGATGACGGCGACCGTTGTGCCGGCGACCCAGAGCAGGGCATCGAGAGCGTCGCGTGCGAAGCGTTCGGCGGATAAGGCACCGAAAACCGCGAGCAGGACCGGGACCGCGACGAAGGCAGCGATCCCGAGCTCGAACGCAGGGAAGAGTCCGGCGACGAACGTGGCACCGGGGAACGCAGCTACCGCGAGTGCGCCCACCCGGAGGGCCCGGCGCACACGGCCGGGAGGCGGATCTCCCCGCAACAGCAATACCGCCGCCACATACAGGAGGAACTGGGCAACTACGAAGCCTGCGGAGATCCCGGATCGGAGACCGTCGACAAAGACCGACCGTTCGTCGAGCTCGACACCCGCCTCGATGCGATCTCCTGCCGCGTCGACCGCTACCCACCGGCGACCGTTCATCGACGATGGCAGCTTCTCCCCGAAGAACTCGACGATCGTCGGGGCAACGTCTGGAAGGGTGACGATCCCGGTCCGGCGTGTCGACGCGGACTCGAGACTCGAGCCCGCTGGGAAGCCTTCCCCCCACGCGATCGCAACGCCGAGATGCGGTTCGGATCCCGAACGGGGAGATGTGGGAGACACGATGAGTAGCAGGTCCTCCTCGTTGATGAAGTTGTCGAGGATGAGCCCGGCGATCTCGTCGGCCGCCATCAATGCTTCCTCGAACGCATCGTCGTCCCGCTCGTCCGCGATCTCGGCTACGACATCGGCACGGATCAGATCGCCCGGATCGATGAACAGGACCGTGCAGGGCTCGGCGTACCCGGTATCTACCGCCTCTTGCATCGCGGCCGGGTCCGTGCGGACGCCGAAGGGTGCTTCGTCGTCGGGCATGAGGATCGGCGTGCCGGTGGCTGCAAGATCCACCTTCCCGTCCGCGGACGTTGCGGCCAACATCGACCAGCGCCCGAACCCGAAAGGAGAGGCAGGAGGGAGTCCGAGATCTGAGTTGCCGACGGCACCGACCGGGGTATCCAGTGCCTCGGCGAGGGCACCGGGTACCGCCCCGTAGCCGGCTTCCTCGGCGAGCGCGTTCATCTCGTGCATTCCCGAGATCGGCAGGTTGTCGGAATAGCCCGGTTCTCCCTGAGGGATGAAGGCTCCAACCGTGGTGCGTCCCCCATCGAGGCGCGCTCCCCCGCCCAATGTGGCGAAGCCCGATGCATAGGAGGTGCGAGCGGTGTTGGTGCGCACCGAAACGGAGGCCGCGCTTCCCTCCTCGATGGCTCGCAACAGGTTGGGTGGTTCGAACGTTTCGATGTCGGCCCAGGTGACGCTCGGCAGCGCGAGGACCGCAACCCGTCCGCAGCTTTGCGCGTCGGCTATCCCCGGAATGAGAGCCAGGGCCGCTACCACCAGGGAGACGGTTAAGGCTCTAGTGCGCACCGGCGGTCTTGTAGGCCTCGGCGAGACGATCGAGCATCGCCTCGGTCGAGAACGTCTTTTTGAGATGCGTCCTCGCCCGGCGCGCGTACGCCCGTCGGTCTTCCGGTGATTTCAGGGTCTCGTCTAGTGCGGCCGCGAGTGCGCTCGGCTCGCCCGGCGGGACGAGGCGCCCGGTCCTTCGGTCGTCGATCAGCTCCGCCATCCCGCCGACGTCGGTCGACACGACCGGGGTCCCCAGGAGTATCGCCTCCTGCGCTGCGAGCGGAACTTCCTCCCAGGTAGAGGAGAGACAGAAGATGTCAGCTGCGGCGATGTAGTCGGCAGCGTCCTCTCTGAAACCGAGCCACCTAACCTTGTTCTCGGCCCCCATCTCCTTAGCGTGATCGCGGAGCTCGGCCTCGAGGGGCCCGAGTCCGAGGATCGCCAGCACGACCTTGTCGAGCTGTGCGACGGCCTCGATCATCACCGGCAACGCCTTCTGTTTCGCAAGCCGAGCTGCCGTGACGATGAGGCGGACGTCCCGTGGGAGTCCCAGCTCGCCCCGGATCGCGGCGGTCTTCCTCTTCAGCTCCGGTGCCTCACCGATCCCGAGATAGAGGGTCTCGACCTTGACCGGTGCCCCTTCGATCGTCGCCGCCAGATGCGCGGTGATGTCGTCGGACACGGCGAAGACCTTCGAGGCGAGCCGCACTGAAACAGTCTCGGCCCTCCTATAGAGGAGAGAGCGAGTTCGTCCGGCGATGTCCGGTCGCACGAGGTTGTGCACGGTGAGGAACACCGGTGGTCGGAGACCTCGCACGGCGAGGCCCGAATCGATGCCCGCTCGGAGACCGTGTGCGTGCACGACGTCGTAATGGCCCTCGTCGATGACCTCCCGCAGACGACGGAGAGCCTTCAGGTGCCCGGCGAAGGGCCCATCCGGGATCTCGACCGGGATCGGCTCCTTCGGCAGGGGGATCGGAAGGTCGGGGGGGCCGGCGATGTCGACCTCGAACCCATCGAGGCCGTCGAGGGCCGCCGTTATCTGGCCCACATGACGGGCGATGCCGCCGGCCGAACGCCCGAGAACCTGAAGGACGCGCAAGGTCTCTATCGGGTCCTGCGCCAGGCTGCCATCGAGTCGAGCCTATCGGGGGCCTATCGATAGCTCACCGGCCCCCGCCGACTTGATCAGACCGCCCCAATATGCCGGGTTCTTATCAAGTCGATCCGGCGACGGGCTCCGCTTCGGACTCGACGTTGAGCTGGAGGGATCCGATCCCGACCAAGCCCAGGAAAGTCGTCGGGATCCTTGTGGTGAGAGCCACACCCACCTGATCCGGGGAAACCGTCACGAGGGCTCGGGTATCCCGAGGCAGACCGCCGAGCATGGCCGTCGCGAGTGCCTTGGCCTCAGAGCTATCCAGCCGGACGACCTTTCCATCGGAGCGGTAGTAGGCCGATCGATCGAGGGCCGACGCTCCCGCCAGAGCTGCCGAATCGGCGGCGTTCTGCAACTGGCGCCTTTGGAGCATCAATCGCGTGCCATCTATGGTCACGCCGGCGACGGCCATGCAGAGGACGGCGACACCGACGACCAGGATCGTTGCCTGCCCCCGGTCCGAGCGCGGACGAAGGTTGGGCATCATCTGCTTCGGTAGGGCTCGATGACCATGGAACTCTGCGAGCGGACCCAGATGACCGGATCGGTCAAGGATCCAAGGAGCGGAACCGCCAGAGCTTGTACCGGGTACGAGACCCGTACTCGCACGATGCCGCCCCTCGCGAAGCCCGATGGAGTGGATGCCTGGACCCGCACCCGCGATGGGTCGAGGCCCTGATCGAGAAGGGAGATGCGAACCGCCCTAGCGATAGACCCGCGTGCTCCGGAGGCGTCCGTCGATCGGCTCGCATCCGCGGCAGCCTCGCGGGCGGCCGATGTAGTTGCCAGAGCCGCCCGCTGCATCTCTCCCAACAATCCGAGTAACCAGATGATGGGGACTATCAAGAGAAGTCCAAGGATGATGGTCTCGAGCAGAGCTTGCCCGTCCTCGTGATCTCTTCTCAAAGAGGCTCCTCTTGCCTCGTAGCCGTTGCAACTTCCTCGACATGGATGGAGATGGGCAGGGGGCCGAGAGGCCTGATCGTTCCGCTGACGATCACGCGGACCACGGATAGCTCGCCCCGGCGAGAGACGGTGGTCGAAACATCAAGATCCTGGACGAGCTTCCCGGCTGCTCCTTCCACCCATGACCGCGCGATCGTTGATGCGTCCTCGGCTCCTGCATCTCTCTCGAGCGCAGCGCGGGCGCCCTGATGAGCCGAGTCCGCGACGACGTTGCTCGCGTAGAGGGAGAGAGCCACCTGCACGAC
>JBKJYP010000286.1:0-2807 GCA_046715695.1 Actinomycetota bacterium
GGACGGGGAAGTGGGAGTGGCGCGGACGCCGGCCCTTCAGGCTGCAGCCTCAGGTCATCAACCCCAAGCGGGGCTGGCTGGCGAACTGGAACAACAAACCCGCGATCGGATGGGACAACTTCGACGACTACAAATGGGGCGCGATCCAGCGCGTACAGCTCCTCGCGGATGGGATGCGCCGCATCACTGCCGGCTCCAACAAGGCGACGCTCGAGGAAGTGGTCGAGGTGGCCATAGACGCCGGCACGCGCGACCCCCGGGCCGTGTACCTCGGAACTCAGATGCTCGGATGGGCGTCGGAGGCGGCACGCAAGGCGGGCAAGAGTGGGGGAGCAAGCTGGGGCATCGTCCAGAGATGGATCAAGGGCGGTGCACACCGGACCAACGAGGACCGTGATGAGAAGATGGACGACGGAGCGGCGCTGGCCCTGTTCGATAGGTGGTACTCGGCAGTGGTTCACAACGTTTTTGACGACGAGCTCGGCGATGAGGGCTACGAGTTCGGCCCTGCTATCTCGAGCTACAAGCCGAGGACGGGCTCGAGCTTCTTCATGGACTTCTCCACCTACCTGGCGAACACATTCAACCCCAAAGCCCGCCGTGCTCTGGCCCGCGACTACTGCGACAACATCCAGACGAGAACGAGAGAGTCCTGCGCTCTTCAGGTGAGCCGGGCTTTCGTCGAGGCCCTGAAGGCGCTATCGGATGAGCAGGGTGCCGATCCCTCTAAGTGGACGACCCCGGCCGAGAACATCCACTTCTCGGCTCAGGGTGCCGGTTCCGTCCCCGACATCCCCTGGCAGAACCGCGGCACGCACAACCACGCGGTAGAGGTCCTGAGCAAGTCCCCCCGCTGAACCGGATCAGGCTGGCGGGAGCAGGATCTTGAAGCAGGCGCCCGTCGGTTCGACGTCCTCGTAGAGCACCGCCCCTTCCTGAGCCTCGACAAGAGCCTTGACCACGGCGAGGCCGAAGCCGACGGAGCCCTTCTTCTCCTCGGCACGGAACGCCTCGAAGACCGTTGCCTGCAGGTGACGGGGCAGACCAACGCCATGGTCGACGAACGCGAGACAGACCTTGCCGTTCACGCGCTCTCCCTCGATGACGAAGGGCGGATCCCCATAGCGGAGGCTGTTGCTGGCGAGGTTGACGACGATCTGCTGCAGTCGTCCGGGATCGGCTTGAACGAGTAGGCCCTCGTCGATCTTCACCTCGAACCTCTCCGAGTCTTCGAGGTAAGAAAGAGCGCCTTCCACCGCAGGGCGGAGTTCTACGGACTGGATCGCAAGGTCGAGGCGCCCTTGTTCGAGGCGCGCTAGGTCGAGCAGATCGATAGCCAAACGTTGCAGGCGTTCTGATTGACGGTCGGCGATCGTCAGCAGCTCAATCACCTTGTCCGGTTCGATCTGGCGGTGTGGCGCGAGCAAGGTGCGGTGGACGCCTCGGATGGTGGTCAACGGGTTCCGCACATCGTGCGCGAGTGTCGAGACGAGAGCCGACCGCAGTCGGTCGATCCGTCGGACCTCTTCGAGGGCTCCTTCCAGCTGGGCTCTCTGTCGTACGAGATCGCGCGCCATGAGGCCGGCCACGAGCGCGATCACGAACGCGATGCCCATGCGGAACGAGACGCTGTTCCACTCGATCGGGAACCCGTATCGCTGGGCTGCCCATACCTCTCTGCCTCCGTAGAGGACCGTGGCGCCGGCCCAAGCCCAGAGGGCCCCCGGGAGAGCGAAGAGGATCGCACCCTCGAGCGGAAGGATGAAGACGATGGCCCAGACGGCGGTGATCTGGTCGAAGGCGAATAACCAGACGAAGCCCGAGATGAGGATGACGTCCATGGCGAGCGAGGCGATGGCGACCACCTGCGCGTCCCTGGTGGTCTTGATGCGCGCAGAGGCGAACCAGAGGGCCACGTTCCCCACCCCGATGGCGACCAGCAACGCCAGGCCCACCGCCTCGACGCCTCGGGGATAGGACATCGTCGAGTAGGTGACGATCTGGAAGATCGCCCATGGCAAGGCCACCGCGCGGGCGACGAGCATCGTTCGCACCGAGCGGTGGAAGTCCTCGAATCGACCCCCCACGGGAGCTTGAGGCTCCGGACCCTCCACGACCGCCTTTCCTATGATTGTTTCTCTCGCCCATTGTGGGATATAGCGACCGAAGGGGCCAGGGGCAGAGGTTGACAACATAACACTCAAGTTTCATAATGGTGGAACCTTAAAGAACCACTAGGAAGGGCACCACGGAACCATGGAGATGGATCGTCTCACCCTGAAATCTCAGGAGGCTCTGGCCGCGGCCCAACAGGTCGCAGGCGAGTTGAACCATGGGGGGATCGGGCCGGTCCATCTGCTGGCCGCCCTGCTCACCCAGACCGAAGGCGTTATCTATCCCTTGCTGCACCGCCTGGGGGCCCCGCCGGTCTCGGTACGAGCCAAGGTGGAATCCGTGCTGCACGGGCTCCCCAAGGTCTACGGATCCTCGGCCCCCTACATCACACCCGATCTGGGAAAGACGTTGGAGCGCGCCGCCTCGGAGGCGGAGACGTTGAAGGACTCCTATGTTTCCACCGAGCACCTCTTCCTCGCTCTCCTCGAGAGCAAAGACCAGATCGGTCCCCTCCTCAAGGGAGTGGGGGTCACCCGGGCTCGTGTGCTCGATGCACTCAAAGAGATCAGAGGCTCTCACCGCGTCACCGACCCGACCCCCGAGAACAAGTACCAGGCACTCGAGCGATTCGGACGCGACCTCACGGAAGCAGCGCGCCGCGGGAAGCTCGACCCGGTCATCGGCCGGGACGA
>JBKJYP010000287.1:0-5585 GCA_046715695.1 Actinomycetota bacterium
CCTCCGCCCCCCGAAGCTTCTCGTATAGGAGCACTTCCACTTCGACCGCCTTCTCTTTCGTGGAGCGCCGCCAATGACCGGCGACCCTCGTGCCCACCATGACGACCCCGGACGGGAGGTTGCGATCGCCGAACGCTGCCCTGGCCTTGGCCGCGCGAGGGTCACCTAGGTAGCGAGACGCCGTGTATCCCACGATGAGCTCGTCGTAGGCCTGGAGCAACTGGACCCGAACCTTCCTCGTACCGCCCCGAGGCGCGGCGCCGATCGACCAGAGTCTCAGCCCCTCGACTTCCTGAGCCGACGCCTCCTCCCCGACGCCTTCGAGGCCCTTCTTCAGGTCCGCGACCGTCAGTCCCGACCACCAGCTCATGTCCTTCAGGGTCGCGGGGCCGTGGCTCCTCAGGTATCGACGCACCAACTCGACGATCGATTCGTCACGATCGAAACCCTTGCCCTTCGGAACGCGCTCGTCGAACGACGCATATGTCTGCTCTTTGCCCTTGACGCCACCGCTACAGACGATCGACTCCAACTCGCAATGGGAAAGGAGGTGAGGCAGTCGCTGTCCCTCGGTGTCGATGCGGGCCGTTCGCAGCGCCTCGCCCAGCTCCTTGCGCGTGAGATGGGCGCCACCCTCCAACCGGTTGCTTATCGCTGTCTCCGCGCGAGTCCGGGTCTTCGCGTCTAGGCCGAGGCTGCGATAGCGGGACTCCAAGCCCTTCTGCACACGCGGCCCGGTCAGGGCCATCAACCAGCGGAGGTCAGACCGGGCCACCAAGTGCCAGGTGGGCCTCATCACATGGGTGCGCAGGATCGACCCGTTGGAGATCTTCCGTTCGATGTCGGCATCGCCGACACCCGTGAGCCTTTGGCCGATAGACCATTTGACGGGACCGAAGTCCTGAGCCTGCATGGCGAGGTGTCCGCGGACCACGTCTACCGGCTTCTCGACGAGAGGACCCAACAGACCCATGCGCCGCATCCGCTGTCTCGCAACATCCAGCGTGGCCATCAGCCTCGACGTCGCTCGATCGCGGCCTGCCAGGGGATGATCACGAAGGGCAGGACAAGCTCGGTGATCATCAGCACCACCTGTGTCCAATGAGGCTTGCCTACCGTTATCCACGACAGGAGCCGCGCACAACCCGCCACGAAGAAGGCGGCCCCCACCATCCGCACTGGAGTGCGCTGCACCGGTGATGACCTGGACGCCTGGAACAGCGCGAGACCGGCTAGGGAATACCAGACCCCGAAGAAACGGAACTCGCTGTCCATCGCGGAGTTGGGATCGCCCGCACCCGCAACGAGCGCCGTCCCGAACAAGATCGTTATCGCTCCGGCTACGAACATGACTACGGCCAACAGCCTGATCAGGAACACGAACAACCGCTCGGTCCATCGCATGGATATGGACAGCCTCTTTGGAGTCACATCGGATGGGCCCGAAGCTGTTCTATCGGGGCGATGAAGGCATGTCGTACCACGGCGAGGTGGCCTTCTTGCAAACGTAGATCGCCCGCCTGGCTTTGACCGTCTGGGCGCCCGCATAGGCGTAATACGAGGCTTCATCGTTAAGGTTGCTATCTTTCAGGCGGTAGCGGCCCGCCCCGTCGCTCTTGCCCTTGGCCACATTCTTGTAGTTCGGGCTCAAGTGGATGCGGTACTCGTCCCACACGAACGTGGTGCGGACCAATCCCACATTCCGGCTCCGGCACTCTTTGGCACTTGCTTCGACCTTGCCGAAGAAAGCGTTCCCATCTCGATCGATCGTGATCTTGGTCTTCACCGTCACCTTGCTTCGCTCGTCATCGTCCAGACCCCGCGAGCATCCGCCATCGTCGAGGTCGGTCTTGCCATCCCCGTCGTTGTCTTGCCCGTCATTGCACTGGCGGGTAGGAGGCTCTTGCGTCGGTGACGGCGATGGGGATGGCGACGAACCACCGGGCGTCGGGCTGGACATCTGGCCGTCGACGTCACCGGCTCGCTCGAGGGCTTGGACCTCTTGCTGCGTCATCGCACCCTGGTAGATCCGGATCCGGGCGACAGCGCCGGATGCTTGCTGGACGGGCTCAGGCGGGACACTCGTATTGGGCAGGAAGAACCGGATCGCGTCCCCAAGGGACCCGTTGCAGCCACCCACACGAGCCTGACAACTAGTGGCGTCCGGTCCGTTGTCCTCGGCGAAGCCGGTAGAGAGGTTCCCATCCAGATACGTCTGGACCTGATTGCCGTTGGGAGAAGCCGACGACGAGGCATGGCGGACGATCACGAGTTGCGTCCAGGTGTTCGGGGACACGTAGGCGCCGTTCGCCGTGTAGGGGAACATCGGCCTCACGCCATCGGTGCAGTTGTAGCACCGGTATTCGAAGTAGAGGCCGTTCCAGCTCCGTCCGTCGTGCCAGTCCACGATCTTGGCTCGCTTCTCGGGTTCTGTCGGTATGTACTCGGAACGGACGAACAACACCATCGTGTAGCTCTCACCGACGATCGAGCTCGCTCGAGGGAGCCGAAGGCCCGAACCTGCCGGCCATGTGAAGACGCGATCGGAGACGTTATCGATCGTCTCGGTGTTGAAGCCGGTGCCGCTGCCCACAACCTCGAGAGCAGGTGCCCCGGCAACCGAACTCATCAGCGAGTCGGCGAACCGGTAGTCGGCAACCAACGTTCCTACGAAAGCTGAGCTCTTGGGGGCCGTAGCAACACCCGCACCAACCATCACGCTCAGAACGAGCAGAACCGCTGAGAACCTCCGCATCTGAGTACCCCTCTCTGTGGATCCGCCTAGATCGTCCGCCGAAGCCGAGCAGGCTACTCGATGTGCACGGGCTTCCATGCCGGTAATCTCCGGCCATGGACGAGGAGAGCACCGAGGAAACCTTCGACTTCGGCGATCTGAGGGCCCTGTTCATCAACTGCACGCTCAAACGCTCCCCCGAGCCTTCGCACACCCAGCTGCTGATGGACAAGTCCATCGGCATCATGAGGGACCGAGGGGTCGAAGTCGAGAACCTCCGCGCCGTTGATCTCGATCTAGCGATCGGCGTCTGGCCCGATATGACTGAGCATGGATGGCCGACCGATGAATGGCCGGGGGTCTTCGAGAAGGTGCTCGCCGCGGACATCCTCGTGATCGGCTCGCCGATATGGCTCGGCGAGAAGTCATCGGTTTGCACGCACCTGATCGAACGTCTCTACGGGAACTCGAGTCTCCTCAACGACAAGGGGCAGTACGCCTACTACGGACGTACCGCCGGCTGCCTCATCACCGGCAACGAGGATGGGATCAAACACTGTTCGATGAACATCCTCTATGCGCTCCAACACCTCGGCTATGTCATCCCCCCGCAAGCGGACGCGGGCTGGATAGGCGAGGCGGGACCCGGGCCCTCCTACGGTGACGAGGGTATCGGCCTGAACAACGACTTCACCAACAGGAACACGACATTCATGGCGTGGAACCTGATGCACACTGCGAGGATGCTCAAGGATCACGGGGGCTTCCCGGCATTCGGCAACCGGCGAACCGAATGGGATGCCGGGATCCATCACAACCATCCGAATCCCGAACACAGATAGCTGTAGCGGACGACAGGGCAGTTGTGAAGTGGGGAGGAGCGGCATGAGGAAGAGCATCATCATCTTTGCGGTGGCGGCGATCCTGGTGAACGCGTCTGGGGGGTCGAGCGCCCTCGCGTTGGGCAAGAAGCCAAAGGAGCGAACGGAGACGCGCGACTACGTTGGCTTCGGCGGCTTCCGCGGGGCGGTCGAGGGTGCATGCGACGGCGAACCCGTCGGGTGCGTCATCTTTCCGATCGAGAAGGGTGAGAGATATGTCTCGATCGAGGTGACCGACACAGCAGGCATGCCGG
The DNA here is from genome assembly GCA_046715695.1 of Actinomycetota bacterium. GTDB lineage: Bacteria > Actinomycetota > CADDZG01 > CADDZG01 > WHSQ01 > DATLNM01. The sequence goes on from JBKJYP010000287.1 coordinate 3,870, forward strand.
TGTGGGCGTCTGTCTACGTCTACGGGTACGTGGACCCGGCTACCCCTCACGAGCATGTGTGCGGGTCCTCCGACTCACCCCTCGCGATCACGAAGGGCGTGACGGAGCTCGTGGTGACCGTGACGCAGACGACCGGGGGCGCCACGAATCCGTGCATGGGTCCCACTACGGTGGGTTCCGTGACCGCGACCTTCCGCAGCGCCCGCTGACCTCGCGCATCGAGTTCCACTCATGAGCCTGGCTCCGGCGCGCACCGGCCCCGGCCCCCTGGCGAGGATCGCCGTCCTCGTGGTCGCGGGAGTAGTGCTCATCTTCGGTGCCAAGCTCCTGCTCACGCGCCCGGCGACCTTCGAAGGCAACGGCATCTCGCTCAACTATCCGAAGACATGGCAGAAGGTGACCGGGAGCTTCACTCCCCCGGCGGGCATCGACCTCCTCTGGACCCAGGGATTCTCTCTGGATGTCGACAACGGAGCCGGTGTGGGCGCGGCCAACATCGGCACGCCGATCCCCGAGCAATTCCTGGCGCAGGTCGCAAAGGAGACCTTCGAGCCCGCGATAAGAGGTGCGGTCGAGGCAGCAGGTGGCTCGCTATCCGGCCCCTCGACGACGGAGATCGCAGGACGCTCGGCCCTGATCTACGAGATCACCGGGATCACCTTCGGAACAGCCGTGACCGACGTGTCACTCGCTGCCGTGCCAGACGGGGCCATCGTGTATTTCATCGCATGCCAGAAGACCCCCGAGCACGCCGAGGAGGTCGACGCGGGCTGTCAGACGATCAGAGATTCTTTCGAGATCGGCAGTGGTTAGCCATCGAGGGGAACCGATCCGAAATCGCTGGTGGGAAGCACGATCTGCGTACACCGGGCCGCCGCAAGCAGGACTCCCTTCTCGTCGAAGAGATCGGCTGCACAGAAAACGACCCGGCGAGTTCGACGGATCACGTGTCCGTCGGCGCGAAGGAACCCGGGCTTGGTCGGTCTCAGGAATTCGACCCGCAGGTCGCCGGTGAGGAAGACCTCATCGTTGTTGAGCAGGGTCCAACATGCTCCACCCATCGCGGTGTCGAGGATCGTCCCCACCATCCCGCCGTGGACGATGTAGCCGGCGCCGGTGATGAAGGCGTAGTCCTCGGTGGCGGTCCACTCCACGACCTGGCGTCCTGGCTCCCACACGGCACGCGTGTAGTCGAGGGTCCTCCAGATGTGTGGCCGATCAGCAGCTTGTTCCTTTGGATCCGGAGCGTCGAAGAACCGCTCCCCCGGCTCGAACCCGTTCAATAGCCCTCATCTTCGGCGCAGCGAACCTCGGCTCCATAGGAACCGTAGCTGCCGGAGCGGTCGCAGTTCCAATAGTGATGCGCCTCGTAGCGGAAGTTGCCGGCCGGGTCGTTGATCCACGGCTGCGGATGCCTGTCGGCCCAGCCCAGAAGCGCCGACCATTGATAACCCGGCACCATCACCGTCTTACTATCGCCGTTGGCCCGTATCGCGTCCAGCGCAGCCTGCGACGCTTTCTCCCAAACCTTTACGGGCGTGAGCCCATCGCGGGAGACCATCTCCACAGGCTCGTTCATCAGGTCGTAGAAGACGTTGGGGTTCCCTTTGAAAGCCCTCGAGACCCGTCTCCAGAGATCCGCGAAGTGCCTGATCGGAAGCTTGCGAGAACCCAGAGCACGGCGGACACCTTGGTTCCCATCCCATAGGTAGTAGC
>JBKJYP010000288.1:0-2931 GCA_046715695.1 Actinomycetota bacterium
GCTTCATCCGTGGCCGATCCGGGTGCTATCGAGTCCCTCTCGCCGGACGCTCTGGCCCTTTTCACGGAGCTCACGGTGGGTGTTGCGCCCCAGCAGGTGGCCGAGCTCGAGGCGCGCGCGGGAGAGCTCGCGATAAGACTTAAGGTCTTCAGGTTGGAGAAGGACATAAAGAGCCGGCGAGACACACTTCAGGAGATCAACCCTTTGGTCGATGCAGAGACACATGACAAGCTCTTCACCGAGCTTGTAGGGCTGGAGGCCGCACGCAGAGATCTTCTGCGGCGGCTTCAAGGAGCGGCGTGATAAATGGTTGAACAGCTTCAGGGCGATGTAGAAACTCCGGAACAGGAAGCTCCCGCGACTCCGGCCGCGACGATCACCGAGCTGACGCCTTCCCAGGCCGAGGTAGAGAAGATCGTTCGTGGCGCTAAAGCCGAAGGGTCCATAACCACCGCGGACCTTGCGGAGAAGCTCGCGGTTCTCGACCTCACTCCAGATGAGACCGACGCGGTCTACCAACAACTCGTCGAACTCGGCGTCGATGTCGTCGAGGACGAAGCCGTCGAGGAGGAAGAGAAAGAGGAAGAGGAAGCGGAAGAGGAAGTCGTTCCCGATGCGGACGAGGAACGAGTCCGTGCGCGCCGCGAGGTGGACATGGCCCTCAAGGCACCCACGAACGATCCCGTTCGCATGTACCTGAAAGAGATCGGCCGGGTCGCTCTCCTGACTGCGGCTGAGGAGGTCTCATTGGCCAAGCGGATCGAGGCCGGACTCCGGGCCGAGGCTCGTCTCGAGGAGATGGGCGAGGCCGTCACTCCGGAGCAGCTGCGTGAGTTGCGTTGGACGCAGCGAGACGGCCAGCGCGCCAAGCGCCACCTCGTGGAAGCGAACCTCCGTCTCGTCGTATCCATCGCCAAGCGCTACGTGGGCCGAGGGATGGCGTTCTTGGATCTCATCCAAGAAGGCAACCTCGGATTGATCCGTGCGGTCGAGAAGTTCGACTACACGAAGGGCTACAAGTTCTCGACCTACGCCACCTGGTGGATCCGCCAGGCGATCACCCGCGCCATCGCCGATCAGGCTCGCACGATCCGCATCCCGGTTCACATGGTCGAGACCATCAACAAGCTCGTCCGGATCCAGCGCCAACTTCTGCAGGACCTAGGACGCGAACCGACTGCAGAAGAGATCGCGGAACAGATGGAGCTGTCTTCAGAGAAGGTCCGCGAGATCCAGAAGATCTCCCAGGAACCCGTTTCCTTGGAAACGCCGATCGGTGAGGAAGAGGATTCTCATCTCGGTGACTTCATCGAGGACTCCGAAGCAGTCGTTCCCCTCGAGCGCGCTTCCTTCCGGTTACTTCAGGAACAATTGGAGACTGTCCTACACACGTTGTCAGGGCGCGAGAAAGAAGTGATCCGGCTGCGCTTCGGTCTCGTCGACGGTCAGCCGCGCACCCTCGAAGACGTCGGTAAGAAGTTCGGTGTGACGCGCGAGCGCATCCGTCAGATCGAAAGCAAGACATTGTCGAAGCTGCGTCACCCATCGCGCAGCCAGAAGCTGCGCGACTACCTGGAATAGTCGACTAGCCTCCGGGGGGCGGGGCTACCGAGAGCCCCGTCGGGTGCTGGTCGCCCCGTCGGTCACGCACGACGTCTTGGACCTTAGAGACTCCCTCGGTCGCGATGTCCTTGGCTTGGCCGATCCCCGTTCCGACGGCCTCTTTCGCTTTCCCCGTCGCCCGCCTGAACCCCGGCGTAGATTTGAGGTTGTCGTAGAGGCGAGAGAGCTGTTCGTAACGTTCCCGCCCGGCCTTGGCCCCCAGCACGTAGCCGGCCCCAAGCCCGACGAAGAGTCCTAGACGTCCTCTCACTGCTGCCCCCTTTTAGGTTCGGCCGTCGCCCGATAGTAATTCGAACGACGTACTCACGTGGCTTGTGCATCCTGTCATACCCCTGATTCAGAATGACTCGCGGGAGGCTGGAGAGTCATGACCCAAAACAAGCTACACACGAGAAAGCTGGCGGAGATCGCCCGGCTAAAGGAGCAGGGCCGAGCGCTCTTCGCTCAGCTCTCGGATCGAGAATTTTTCGTCGCAGGGGTTGCCCTCTATGCGGGCGAAGGAGCCAAGTCAGACGGGGACGTCTTATTCGCGAATAGCGACCCTCGGATGATCCTATTTTTCTGTACCTGGCTGCGCCGATTCTTTGAAGTTGAAGAGGCCCGCCTCCGGCTACGGCTCTATCTTCACCAGGGGCTGGACATCGATGAGGTCAACACGTTCTGGTCGACACTTACCGGCATCCCTCAAGACCAGTTCTCGAAGCCCTACAGAGCGGTCGCAGACCCGAGTAGGCGCGCCAAGCACCCCCTGGGCTGCCCAGCCGTCAGATACTCCTGCAGCAAGACTCATCGAGCAATAATCGGTCACTGCGACGCGCTGCTATCCTGGCCCGTCTTTTCCGGGGTAGCTCAATTGGCAGAGCATTCGGCTGTTAACCGAAGGGTTGCGGGTTCGAGTCCCGCCCCCGGAGCTCCCCGATCCCACTCAGACCATCTACCCGTTGTGCCCCCGGCCTTGACCCACTACCACCCGTAGTGCCCGCCTGAAGTTGCTCCCGGATACTCTTGTGCTGAGGGTGGTCTTCTGCCACCATAAGGCCACTTCTGTTGTTTCTGTTAATAAGAGTGACTCACGGGGCTCGAAAAGGAAAGGCAGCAAACGGGGATGGTTTCGCTCGCGCAAGACGTCAATCTTCCGGATCTCTGGTCGAGCTGGACCTCACGGCAGGACCCGAGGGCCCGAGAGGCGCTGATCCGGCATTACCTGCCGATGGTTGAGTTCCTCGCCTGGCCGCTATCTCGCCACCTCCCGAGCTCCTTCCATGCCGACGTGTTGAGCTTCGGCTCCATCGGCTTGATGGATGCGAT
>JBKJYP010000289.1:0-3364 GCA_046715695.1 Actinomycetota bacterium
ATGCTGAAGAAGACGCGCTGGCAGAGGCGGCAGCAGGGCAAATAACCTTTTCACGCATCGACTTGATCAGAACGCGCCATATTGGCGCGTTCTGATCAAGTCGGCGAGAGTCTCCCTAGTTGAGGGAAGCCTCGAGGGCGGCCCGGGCGGCAGCCGCACGGCTGCGCCGGCGAGCCACGAGAGACCTGCGCTCCTGGGTCGTCAGTCCTCCCCAGATCCCGAATCGCTCACCACCGGTGATCGCGAATTCGAGGCAGGGCTCCTTGACGGTGCAGTCTCTGCACACCGCCTTAGCGGAATCGGCCTCTTGCTCGGCTGGAGGGAAGAAAAGCTCCACGGGGATCTCTCTGCACGCTGCTAGGTCCTGCCATTCCTGGTTCGAAGCCAATCGATTCTCCCTTGAGTGGATCATCCGCCCCCGGCACCGGACTATAGGGAGCGCTTCGAGGCTCGTCAACAGTTTTTCCACAAGCGTTTCGCGAGCCCACATAAGATGCCCCCCGTGCAAGGGCGTGCGATCGTCACTTTTCTATCTGACTATGGACTCGAGGATGAGTTCGTAGGGATGTGTCACGGGGTGATGCTGGGCATCGCTCCGGACCTCGAAATCATCGATCTCCACCACAACATCCTTCGCCAGGACATCCACCACGGCGCCGTCGTGCTCCAGCAATGCTGCCGCTACATGCCGGAATGTGTGCACCTGGCCGTCGTGGATCCGAGTGTCGGCTCGGGCCGCCGGGCCATCGTGGTGAGGACGGGGTGGGGCGCAGCCTTCGTAGGCCCGGATAACGGGCTCCTGATCCCGGCCGCCACCTCCTCAGGGGGGATAGTCGAGGTCTACGAGTTGGCGGACCGGCGTTTCATGCTCAATCCAGTTTCCAGGACCTTCCAAGGAAGAGATGTCTTCGCGCCCGCAGCCGCCCATATCGCCAACGGCGTGGTTCCCTCCGAGATGGGCCCGGCGATCGATCCGAACGACCTCGTCAGGCTCGATGTGTCCGAAGCCTGGGTGCACGACGACCATCTCCATGCGGAGGTCCTCCAGGTGGACCGGTTCGGCAACCTCCAGCTCAATTTCTCGGCTGAGCGACTGACCGATCTCGGCCTCGCCAATGGGGGCAAGATCGAGCTCCGCATCGAGGGGCACCGGCTCCATATCCCCTGGGCAGAGACCTTCGCCGACGTCTCTGATGGTGAATTCGTGCTGGTCGAGGACTCGTATCGGTACCTCTCATTGGCCATCAACAAGGGAGATGCCGCCGCGCGCCTCCGAGCTCGCTCCGGTTCGACCGTGATCGTGGGGCCGAGCACGCACTAGTAGGGTCGGCCATATGGCCTCCCAGAACGGACCACGCATCCTCGTCACGGGAGTCTCCCGTTTCCTCGGGCTGCGCGCCGCCGGCCGGCTCGCCGCTCGAGATGACGTCGGGACCGTGATCGGTGTCGACCTCGATGACCCTCCCTATCCGATCAAAGGCATGGAGTTCGTTCGGGCCGATATCCGATCTCCGCTGATCGCGCGAGTGGTCGAGGCGACCAAGGTCGACACCATCATCCACACGAACATCCTTTCCAGCCCCGGACGTCTCGGGGGCAGGTCACAGATGAAAGAGAACAATGTCATCGGGACGATGCAGCTGTTGGCTGCGGCCCAACGAGCGAGCCGGATCAAGAAGGTCGTCGTGAAATCGTCGACCGCGGTGTACGGCTCGGGGCCCGGCGAACCATCGATCATCCCGGAGGACCACGCGTCTCGTCCGGTCGAGCTGGGCGGTTACGCCAAGGATTGCGCGGAGGCCGAGACTTACACACGTGACTTCGGCCGAAGGCGGCGCGATGTCAAGCTCGTCATCCTGCGGACCCAGAATGTGATCGGTCCTTCGATGCGGACGAACATCAGCGACTACTTATCCCTCCCGATCGTGCCGACCGCGCTCGGCTACGACCCACGTCTCCAGCTATTGCACGAGGACGATGCCGTCGAGTCGCTGTGCCTGGCGGCATTCACCGACAACTCGGGGATCTACAACATCGCTGCCGATGGCGTCGTCTATCTGTCGCAAGCTCTCCGGATCCTTGGCAAGACCGAGCTCCCCCTGCTCCTTCCGTTCGCTCAACTCACGGCCGGCCTGGTACGGCGGTTCGAGCTGGTCGACTTCCCCACCGACCAGCTTCGCCTGATCCTCTTCGGGCGCGTCGTGGCAACCCGCCGCGCGAAAGAGAAGCTCGGCTTCGCCCCCACCCGGACGACGGAGGATTGCATCCGGAGCTTCCAACGGGAGCAGGTCGAGGAAGTCCGGACCGAGCACCGGCCGCATCCGGCATGGGAAAAAGAACTGTTCGACTACCTGGAGAACAAACAACAGGAGCACGCGTGATGGCAGACGCTGAGGTCATAAGGCTCCATCAGCCAGACGAGGCTCGTGGCGATCATCCGATCTGCAAAGCGACGACTTCTAGCGGCCGGCCTTGCCGGAACCACTCGGTCGGAGATCACGGCTACTGCACGCGCCACGCTCCCGTGGACGCGAGCGAGCCCGAGCCGGAGCTCGATACCGATGTGCCGAGCAACCCCATCGCTTGGCTCCAAGGCTTCCTTCAGAAGAGGCTTTCAGGCGACTACCACGTGGACGAATTCGGGTACGACGAACATCTGTCACGCGATCTTCTGATGCAGCTCACGAAACCTCTCTACGAGCGTTACTTCCGGGTACGGACACTCGGCATCGACAGGATCCCCTCCGAGGGCGCTGCCCTTCTCGTCGGGAACCACTCGGGCACCGTGCCGCTCGACGCGGTCATGGTGCAGTACGCGGTCGCCAACGAACATCCTGACAAACGGATCGTGCGCAACGTCGCGGCGGATCTCGCGATGAGTATGCCCTTCATCGGACATCTCGCACGCAAGACGGGCAATGCCGTGGCATGCGACGAAGATGCCAACGAGCTCCTACGTCGCGGAGAGCTCGTCGGGGTCTTCCCCGAGGGCTTCAAAGGTGTGGGGAAGGGATGGCGCGAGAGATACCGCCTCCAGCGTTTCGGACGGGGAGGCTTCATCCAAACCGCGCTACGCACGAACACGCCGATCATCCCTGTAGCGGTCGTGGGGGCCGAGGAGGCCTATCCGATGATCGCGAACGCCAAGGGCCTGGCTCATGCTCTCGGCTTCCCGTACTTCCCGATAACGCCGACGTTCCCGTTGCTCGGCCCCCTCGGGCTGTTACCCCTTCCCTCGAGATGGTTGATCGAGTTCGGCGAGCCGATCCCGATGGACGATTACCCACCGGACGCTGCAGACGACGCCATGTTGGTCTTCGATCTCTCGGACCGGATCCGCGACACGATCCAGCAGATGCTCTAT
>JBKJYP010000290.1:0-2608 GCA_046715695.1 Actinomycetota bacterium
GCCGAGGTTTGTTACGTCGGTCACGCTATGCGGAACGGATGTCACAAACCTCGGTTCGGACGCACGCCAGCATCCTCGCACTGGCCATTGGCGTCGCTTGCGCTTCGCCTCAGCCACTCCGAGGTCAAGCTCATGCGCCTCGCTCACCCACTCCCATATCCGTTCCAACCCTGCTGCCTCTCCCTACCTCAGCACCCGAAAAGGGACCTAGGAAAGCGGCCGTCTACCGGCCGAGCGGTTATCAACTTCAAGGACCTGAGGTCTGATCGAGTATCAGGCTTCCTGCAGCAGCATGCTATTCGGCAGCCAACTCGAAGAGACGATATTTCAGTTCAAGAGGATCGAACGCTACGTGCTTCAGTTCGATGGCAGCTGCGCCAAGTTCAGCTCGTCCACCGAGGCTGGAACTACCGATTGCCTCGGTCGCCGCCGCTGGTGATTCTGCTGACCCGTTCTTTGTTCGGAAAGTGCCCTTGGAGGGCACGAAAAGCAACAAAGAAAGGATTATGCCGGCAACACCCACAGGTTGTCGGCTAGGTCCGGGCCCAGCGGGACCAGACGGCCGTCGACCTCCAGGGTTCGGGTCCCGTCGGGGGCGACCTCGGTTATCGAGAGGTCTCGGCCCGGCATGAGGCCGTGGTCCTCCAGGAACTTCAGGACGTCGCCGTCGAGCTCGACATCCTCGAGTAAGCGGGTGAGCCGGCCGCTCTGGCCGGTCTCCATCGCCGCTACCGGCTGGAGGTCGGACCAGGGGATCGCGTTGTCGGTGCCGGGGATCGGGTTGCCGTGGGGACAGGTGGCAGGCCCGGTGAGCTTGTCGAGGATCGCTTGCTCGACCTCGGCCGTCATGACCTTCTCCCAGTCTTCGGCCTGATGGTGGCACTCGTGCCAGGGGATGCCGAGGATGTCGACCAGCATCCGCTCGGCGAGGCGGTGGCGCCGGACCAGAGCCTCGGCTAAGACCCGGCCCTCCGCTGTGAGGGTGATGTCCCGGGATCCCTCGATGGAGACGAGACCCTCGTCGACCAAGCGCTTGACGCCCTCGGAGACCGTGGCCGGGGCGAGGCCCAGGCGTTCGCCGATCCGGGCCTTGAGGATGCGCCGCCCTTCCTCCTCGAGCTCGTACACGGCCTCGAGGTACTCCTTGGTGGCGGGGTTGAGGTTCATGAGGTCGGGAGACGGCATGGAATGAATAGTAGTGCCGGGCAGGCGTGGCCCTTATCGTGTAGAACTAAGCCCCAGATGCGAAGACTGATGCTGTGGGCGGCCTTACTAGCACTCGTCCCTCTTTCCGCCGCGACCGCGACCCCGGCCACCGGGACCTACGACATCCCGGTGTGGTTCAACTGGAATAAGACGGTCCTCGACGTCGTGATCGTTCCGCCCAACCACGGCCAGATCTACAACGAGGACGGAGTCTTCGGTGGGGGTAGCGCCAACGAGCTCACGACGGACAACTCCTATATGAAGGCGATCAAGGCCTCGATCGCCGACTGGGACCGGGCCATAAACGAGTTCGGCTCCCCGGCCCTGAGCTCCAAGCTCGTGATCAATGTCCACACGTTCGGTCAGGGAGACGCACCGCTTTTCGGCGACATCCTGATCGTTACCGACGAGACCAAGGCCCTGGTCCTCGGGGTCGCAGTGAGCCTCCGCCCCTGCATCGTCAACAACTCCAAGATGTACATAAAGAGCTTCACCTACGCCGACATGTTCAATGTCAACGGGCAGGAGTTCGGGCACTGCCTGGGCCTCGATCACGTCGTGGACGAGGAGCCCTCGCTCGACGTCATGAACGGCTTATACCCTCACTACCTCGGGAGCTCCGGCAACCCGCTCCACTGCACCAGCAACCTCGACGTGGCCGGCTTGGAGAAGGTCTTCTTCGGTGGAGGCGACACAGCCTCTATGCCGATGCAGGACTATCGCACCACCGACTGCGAGTAGTTTCGGCGCCTGATGGCGCGCACCAAGAGACCCAAGCTCCTCCTCCTCGACGGCTATTCCCTGGCCTTCCGTGCCTTCTTCGCCCTGCCCGAGGACCTCTCCACGAGCGACGGGACCCTGACGAACGCCGTCTACGGGTTCACATCGATGCTGATCAAGCTCATGCAGGAAGAGAAGACCGACCGGATCGTGGCCTCCTTCGACATGGGTGCGCCTCTAGAGAGGACGGCGGAGTACGCCGAGTACAAGAGCAATAGGAGTGAGACGCCGCCGACGTTCTCGACCCAAGTCCCACTCATCCGCGAGGTCCTGAAGGCACTGCGGATACCGGTCTACGAGTTGCCGGGCCACGAGGCCGACGACATCATCGCTGTCCTCGCCAAGAGGGCCGCTGCCGAGGGGATCGATGTGAGAGTCGTAACGGGCGACCGCGACTTCTTCCAACTAGTGAACGACGACATCCACGTCCTCTACAACCGGCGCGGGATCACCGACATCGTGGAGATGGATCCCGCCGCGGTCGAAGCGAGATATGGCGTTCCTCCAGCGAAGTATGTCGACCTCAAGGCCCTTGAGGGTGACAACTCAGACAACCTGCCCGGTGTCCCCGGGGTTGGGACGAAGACCGCGGCGAAGTTGATCGTGAAGTACGGCTCCGCGG
>JBKJYP010000291.1:0-5495 GCA_046715695.1 Actinomycetota bacterium
GGCGGATCGAAGTCGGTGACGTGAGGCGCGTCCTCTGTACGGATCATCGCCTGCACCCCCGTCACGGTCAGTGCCATCACGAGAACCAGAGCGGGAGCCACCACTCGCCATCGCACGATGGCCCACCCGACGAGGAGCGCTATCACCGGCCCGAGGAGATAGAGGTAGCGAGGCACCCTCATGAACCAAGCCAAGGGCGACAGGGCCAATATGAAGGGGTAAGCGACCGCGATAGAGACCAAGGATGAAGTTCCGGGGGGCCGCTTGAAGATCAGCCACACGAGGCCGATCATCACGGCTATGTAGACGATCCACCCCAGTATCGATCCGAAGATCAGCCATTCGAGTGTCCACGACGCCCGCAGCCCGAGGGCGACCGGCAATCCCTCTTCGAAGTACCCGATCAGGTGATCGACGTAGGAGTTTTCGGCCACCGGCTGGCCGATGACCTTCAGGGACGCCAGGTGGTGCTTGACGTTGTATCCGATCCATGGAGCGGCGCCGAAGACAAAGCCGGCGGCCGGTAGGTAGATCTTCTTGAGGATCGCCGGGCGCCGGATCAGCAACCACAGGGTCATCGGCGCGGTAACCAGCAGGGTCAGCGTCGTCGCCCACAATCCCAGGCCGGCAGCCACCCCCAACCCGTAGAGGTCGAAGGTGTGATCTCGCTTCGAGAGACGCAAGGCCAGGAGCATCACCACCAGCACCGTCAGCAGGCCGAACGAATAGAAGGCGAAGCCCTTGGTCGAACGATGGAGGGCGTAGGCCGGCCAGATCCAGTAAAGGAGTGCGGCGATGGTTGCGGCCGGCTCCCCGATGGTGCGTTTGCCTACCCGCCACACGAGCCACGCAGCTGCAGCGGTCATCGCTACGGCGACCAGCTTGTAAGTGAGGACGGACGCGCCGAACAGCGCGAACGCGACTGCGGTGATGACGGCTTCCTGCGAACCTCCGTAAGGCTGTCCCCAATAGAAGGTGGTGAATTCCCCGTCGAGGACGTGCCGCGCCATCAGGCCGCCGACCGCCTCGTCGGAATCCAGAACGCCAAGAGGGCTGGTGAGTATCCATATCCGCAACGCGATCCCGAGGAGGATCAACCCGATACACATGGCCTTCCCGGGGCGTGATCCGAAAGACCTGATCTGTTCCCAGGCGCGGGCAACCTTGGCGCGATAGCTACTTGATGTCGAGGAGTTTCTCCCGAACGGCGTAGACCACCGCTTCCATCCTCGAGTGGAGGTGGAGCTTCTCGAGGATGTTGCGCACGTGGTTCTTGACTGTGTTCTCGGAGATGAATAGCTCGGTCCCGATGTCTCGGTTGTTCATGCCTTTGGCGACGAGCTTGAGGACCTCGAGTTCGCGATCCGTGAGTCGGGGGCCGGGCATCTCGGTGCGCTCGTCCCGGCTCTTGACCATCACCGCGAACTCGGAGAGCAACTTCGAGGCCATCGAAGGGGAGATGAGGGACTGTCCCCCGTGGACCGAACGCACCGCGTTCGCGAGCTCTTCGATAGCGATCTCCTTGAGGAGGTATCCCGAAGCCCCGGCCTTGATCGCTTCGTAGAGGTCGGCCTCTTCGTCCGAGATGGTCAACATCACGATCTTGGTCGAGGGCAGGGTCTCTTTGATGGCACGGGTCGCTTCGATCCCGGAACGCTTGGGCATGCGAACGTCCATGAGGACAACGTCGGGGGTGGTGGCTTCAGCCTGGACGACTGCTTCCTCGCCGTCGGCGGCCTCGCCAACGACTTCGATGTCATCCTCTCCCTCGAGGACCATCTGAAGCCCACGCCGGAATAGGGCGTGGTCGTCTACGAGGAGGACCCTTATGCCCTCGTCTCGTACGCCGTCGGTCGCGGTGTCCATATCTCCCGGGCTCTCTTTCATGATCGGACCATTTTGAGGCCGTTTGTCCCCAGCTAGGAAGATTGTATGCGTAAGCCTTGTTCAAACGCCCTAAGCAATAGTGCCTATGCCGCGAGTGGCCCGCGGGGCCCACATGCTGCTGCAACCAGAACTCGGGTTGCGCCTGCCGCCTGGAGAACGCCGATACACGCCTGCGCGGTGGCCCCGGTCGTGACGACATCGTCGATGACTAGGCATCTAGGGACCGCTATCCGTGCGACGAAAACACCTTCGAGGTTGTGCCGCCTCTGATCCCCCGAAAGAGAGGTCTGATCCGGATTAGCGAGCTCCCGCTCGATCAGAGCTCTCAGGGGGAGGCCGGCTAGCTCCGCCACCCTGACAGCGATCGCATGAGCGTGGTCGAACCCTCGTCTGCGTGTGTCTTTGGGACGGCCCGGCACCCATGTCACGACATCGGCCGCACCGGCTTGACCGGCCCAGGCGCGCCACACACCGTCTCCCAAGGCTGCCGCCGCCGCCCGATCCCCGCGCAATTTGGCGGCGAGCACGAGGCTGCGCGGTGCCCCGCCGTAAGGCCATGCCCAGATCAGGTCGTCGCTCGCTCCCGGTTCGAGCGCGTCGCAGCTACCGCACAGCCGGGATCCGGCGCGACCGCAACCGGCACATCGCAGAGAGCCGGCGAGCGCATGAACGACCAGGGGCCCTCGCATACAAAGACCTTAGTCACGAGGTGAGACAGGTGTGCCGACTTGATAAGAACGCGCCATATTGGCGCGGTCTGATCAAGTCGACGAAGCAGAGTGGTTAGGTGCCTTCTTCCCAGGCGGCCAGGTAATCGATCTGCTCCTTGGTGAGCTCATCGATCCGGATGCCCATGGTCTCGAGCTTCAGCCGAGCCACGTTGCGATCGATATCTTCGGGAACGTCGTAGACCTTCTTCTCGAGTTCCTTCGCGTTGGCTACAAGCCACTCGCACGAAAGAGCCTGGTTCGCGAAAGACATGTCCATCACCGAGGCCGGATGCCCTTCGGCCGCAGCGAGGTTGACCAGGCGGCCACCCGATAGAACGTTGATCCTGCGGTCCGGCTGGATCTCGTACTCCTCGACCTCGAAACGAACCTCTTTGGGCTCTCCGGACATACGAGCAAGTGCACCGAGGTCGATCTCGATGTCGAAGTGACCGGCGTTGGCGAGGATCGCGCCGTCCTTCATGACCTCGAAGTGCTCGGCGCGCAGCACATGCTTGTTGCCGGTAACGGTGATAAAGACATCTCCCTGCGCGGCGGCGTCTACGCCGGGGAGAACGCGGTACCCGTCCATGGCGGCCTCGAGAGCGCGCGTCGGATCGACCTCGGTGACGATCACGTCGGCCCCCATGCCTTTGGCTCGAGAAGCGACCCCGCGACCGCACATCCCGTAACCGCAGACGACGACTGTCCTACCGGCGAGCAAGACGTTGGTGGCCCGGATCACACCGTCGATCGCCGATTGCCCGGTGCCGTAGCGATTGTCGAAGAGATGCTTCGTCTTGGCGCCGTTGATCGAGATGACCGGATATGCGAGGACGCCGTTGGCTTCCATGGAGCGGAGACGGATGACGCCTGTGGTGGTCTCTTCGGTTCCACCGATGATCTCGGTCAGCTGGTCCGGACGCTGCTGGTGGAGCATCGTCACCAGGTCCCCACCATCATCCATCGTGATCATCGGCATGCGATCGAGGACTGCCTTGATGTGACCGTAGTAACCGGTTTCATCGATCGCGCGTACCGCATAGGTCGGGATCTCGTAATGCTCGACGAGACCCGCCGCGGTCTCGTCCTGCGTCGACAGAGGATTGGAAGCGCACAGGGCCACATCCGCGCCGCCGGTCTTCAGAGTCCTCATCAGGTTGGCCGTCTCGGTCGTCACATGCAGACATGCGGCGATCTTGATGCCCTCCAGGGGGCGCTCCTTCTCGAAACGGTCCCGGATCCGTGCCAGTACCGGCATCTGCCGGTCGGCCCACTCGATCCTGCGCTTCCCATCGGCCGCGAGCGACGGGTCCTTGATGTCTGAATCAGTCACGTTGAAGCTCCAATCTCTATCGCTGGGCTAGTTCTGCTTTCAGCTGCTCGATGACTTCGACGGGCCCGGGGTCGACGCCGCGATCGAGCGCGACGTAGATCGATGCCAGTTGCGTAACGTAGATCAATGAGAGTAGCCGGGCCATCGGGCTCCGGCCCTCCGACGCGACCTCGACGACCTCGGTGAAGCTCTTCTCCACAAGCGACCGGGTGACCTCGAACCGCAGGGCGATACGTTCGTGCTCACCGGCATCACGCAGCAGGATCAGTACGAACCCCGCAGGATCTCCGGGGGCCACCGATGTCCACCCCACGATCTCGTTGTGGTTCAGCTCGGGAAAGAAGTTCCAGAACGCAGGGACCTTCCCGTACTCGTTGAGGTCGCACTTGAATCTCTGGGCCGCGGTCGCTCCGACGCCGTAGCCGCCGTAGATGACCGCGATGCGACCCGCGATCTTGGCGGCGAGATCTCGGGCAGGGTTCGAAGGGGCCTCCACCGAGCGGTCACACCGAGCTGCAAGTGCGCGCAACACATCGATCGACTCGTCGACGTCATCCTTGAGATGAGCGGCCAAGCCCATCTTCAGCAGGACACCGAATATCGGCATCGCCAGGTAGCCGAGAGAGGCGCGAGGTTGCTGTCCGGCCGGGACGACGACGTGCGCGATCCCATATTCCTTGGCCTTCTCACCGAGAGCGCCGCCCGAGGAGATGGCCACGACACGAGCGCCCCGAGCGTGTGCTTCTTCGAGAGCGGCGAGCGTCTCCTCGGTATTGCCCGAATACGAAACCGCGAACACGAGGGTGTTGCGCCCGATCCACTCCGGGAGTGGTCCGTAACTCTTGATCGTCCGGAAGGGGATCAGAAGCCGGGGCTCGAGCACCGTCGCCGCGACATCCCCCGAAACGCCGGAACCCCCCATACCGAGGACGACGATGGATTCGACGCCGACGCCGTCGGGCAAGCCCGTCGCCTCCAGCCCGAGAGTCCAAGCCTTCTCGATCTGCTCGGCGAAACCCTCGACGGTTCCGAGCACGCCCTGCGAATCGACCTTGTCGAGGTCCGTGTTGCTCACGGCTTGGTCGCCTCGTCGATCAGCATCACCGGTATGCCCTCGCGCACCGGATAGCTGTACTTGCACTCGCCCTTGCAGTTGATGACGCTGTCGGCTTCGACGTACTCGACGTCTCCATGACAGTTGGGACAAGCAAGGATGTCAAGCAGACGTTTGTCGATCGCCATCAAGAACCTCCTCGTATATGAGCTAGAACTTCGGCCGTTTTCTCCTCCATGAGCTCACGTGTGCGCGCCTCGAGGTTCAGTCTCAACAGAGGTTCCGTGTTCGAGGGTCTGCAGTTGAACCACCAGTCCTCGTACTCCACCGTGAGACCGTCGAGATGATCGATCTTCCCGTCACTGTAGGTCGCTTGCAGCTCGTCCATGACGCCCTGCTGATCCTGGACCTCGGAATTGATCTCGCCCGATGCGGAGTAACGCTCCAGAGGCTCGAGCAACTCCGAAAGAGGACGCTCATCTTCGGACAAGGCCTCGATCACGATCAGCGC
>JBKJYP010000292.1:0-15954 GCA_046715695.1 Actinomycetota bacterium
GGTTATGCCCGAGCGATCGGCAAGCTCCAGGGCACGGGCGGGCGCGGCCCCCACGACGAGTTTCGATAACTCATCGCGGATGCGTTCTGCCGAAACAGTCTCGAGCAAGTGCTTACCCTCTTCGATCGCGTCGAGGGTCTCTTGATCGATCTTGAAATCGAGCTGCGACGCGAACCGGAAGGCTCTGAGCATCCGCAGTGGATCGTCGGCGAAAGACAGGGACGGATCGACAGGGGTACGGATGAGCTTCGCCTTGAGGTCCTTGATGCCCTGGAATGGATCGAACGGTGCACGGTCCGGGAGGCGAACAGCCATCGCATTGATCGTGAAGTCCCGGCGCGAGAGGTCGGCCGAGACATCGTTCTCGAAGTGGACCTGCGGGTGACGTGAGCCGGGTTGGTAATGCTCTGTCCGGAAGGTCGTGATCTCGACTTTGACGCCGGCGATCTCGGCCCCGATCGTCCCGTACTCCTTGCCCTGCTCCCAGACGGCCGTCGCACCGTTCGAGCGCACGAGCTCCAGCGTCTCGTCGGGGGTCGCATCCGTCGTGAGATCGACCTCGTCGAAGGTTCGACCGAGGAAGGAGTCGCGTACCGGCCCCCCTACGACGTACAGCTCGTGCCCGCTATCCGTATAGGAAGCCGCGAGGCGAGAGACAGGTGAGTCCTCTTCGAGGATCTCCGTCAGCGTTGGCATCGGATGAGACTACGTCGGTAGCCGAGCCACTAGGCGAGGCGGGAGGAGCACCAAAGTGAGGAACTAAGAGACTGGCTGCAGACCTTCCTGTCTCAGAGCGATCGTGAAGTCGTGCTGGTTCGTGGCAGCGTTCATCGCGTCCTCGAGGGTCACGAGCCCGGCCTTGAACAGGTTGAGGAGCGCCTGGTCGAAGGTCTGCATGCCGTAGAACGCCGACTCCGCAACGATGTCGATGATCATGTGCGTCTGCTCGGGGTTGAGGATCAGGTCGTGGATGCGGCCGTTCATCACGAGCACCTCGACCGCGGGCACACGGCCCTTCCCATCCTTCCGAGGTAGGAGTCGCTGGGAGATGATCCCCTTGAGGGAAGCCGCCAGCGACACACGGATCTGCTTCTGCTGGTGTGGGGGGAAGAAGTCGATGACACGGTTGACGGTCTCTGCGACGTCGGTGGTGTGGAGGGTCGCAACGACGAAGTGGCCCGTCTCGGCAGCTTGAAGCGCCGCCTTGACGGTTTCGGTGTCACGTATCTCTCCCACGAAGATCACGTCGGGGTCCTGCCGCATCGCAGCTCGAAGCGCGATGGCGAAGTCCTCGGTGTCCTGGCCGATCTCGCGTTGGTTGACGATCGACTTCCGGTCCGGATGGAGGATCTCGATCGGGTCCTCGATCGTGAGGATGTGAGCCGCTCGAGTGGCATTGATGTGATTGATGATCGCCCCGGTCGTCGTCGTCTTCCCCGACGAGGTCGGGCCGGTAACGAGGAGCAGCCCACGGTGCTCATCCGAAAGCGTCCGGATGACGGGAGGCAGGCCAAGCGTCTCGAATGCCGGGCTGCCCGGGAGGACGCGGCGGCAGACCATCCCGACGCTTCCTCGCTGGCGAAAGATGTTGACGCGGAACCGTCCGAGGCCCTCCTCGGAATAGGCGAAGTCGATCTCGCCCTTCTCCTTGAAGTGCTTCGCCTGTTCGTCGCTCATCAGGTCCATGGCGGCTCGCTCGCAATCCGAGGCGCCCATGGCCGGGAAATGGGTCTTCCCCAGATGCCCGGCGATCCTCACGAACGGAGGAGCTCCCGCCTTGATGTGCAGGTCAGAGCCCTTCTTTTCGACGAGATGCTTCAGGAATTCGTTGATATCGACCATTAGCAGATCCTTCGGCGATCGGAACGGGAGGGTTGAGGTTGCCGTTTCCCCCCCGGACACTAGGGGTAAGTCATCCCCACGATATCGCCCTGATCCCGAGGGGTCCTACGGAGGATGCCAGATGGAAAACGAGATCAAGCCCACCAAGATGTCCCGGGCTGAAGCCGGACGCAAGGGTGGCAAGACCACGAAGCAACGCTACGGGGAAGAGCACTTCGGCCGCATCGGCAAGATAGGCGGCAAGAAGGGCGGGGAGACGACCAAAGCCCGCTACGGCTCGGAGTTCTACCAGCGGATCGGCAAGCTGGGGGGCTCCAAGTAGTCAGAGGCACCATCCTCTAGAGCCACTCGCCTCATATCCTGGGGGCACCGATGCCCCTCCGACGCGCCGCATGCGGCTTCCTGATCCTCGTCACTCTCGGCGCGGCCATCCCCAGCGCAGCCCAGGAGGACTCCTCTCCGATCGACCTGGTCCGGCTCGGGCTCGAAGGAGCCCCTTTCTGGTACGGACCCGGGGACGATCTCGACCTGCGTATCGGCATCACCAACGGGTCCGCACAGACCCTGGGCGGCTTCCGGCTCTCGATCGCCGCCTACGACAGGGTGTCGACCCGGTTCGGGCTGGAGATCAGTGAATCACTCGATCCCACGACGACTCTGCCGTCCAGCGCGTTCTCGCGCGATTTCACGGAGGCGATAGCCCCGGGCGCGACCACCATCGTGTTGATCGAGGATCCCATCGAGACCCTGCTAACACTCAGCGGCGAGCCCGCCTCCGGTGTCTACCCGCTGACCGTGACCCTTCTCGACGCCGGTGGTCTCGAGACAGGCGCGACCCTGACCTCACCGGGCATCTTCTATGCAGAGCCGGCCGAGCCCCCCCTCGATCTAGTGACGGTGGTCCCCCTCAACGAGATCCCTGCGCAGGACCCCGCGGGAGTGTTCATGGCCGGAGAGTCTGGGAGCAATCCGTTGGAGGAGGCGATCGGTCCCGCCGGGTGGCTCCGGGGTGAGGTGAGCGCATTGGAGGAGAGGGCCGGGCGGGGATTCGCGTTCGCTCTGGCACCCTCGCCACGACTTATCGATGAGCTGACCGACATGGCCGACGGCTACGTGCGGGGCACCGCGGGGGGCCGGAGCACTTTCGGACAGGCTGCCGGGCCGGCAACGGCCGCGGCCGCGATCCTCGTCTCGTTGCGTACGATCCTCGAGAAGAGAGGGGTGCAGCCGATGCTCTCCCCTTACTCATGGGCGGACCTGAGCGCTCTGTCACGCCTTGAGCTCGAGCCCTTGGCGCAACAGCTGACCGTGGGGGGCCGGGCTCTCCAAGCGCTACAGGTGCCCATCTCGAGTCGATGGGTGCTTGCCCCCCTGGGGCGTATCGACGAACAGGTGCTCAGCCGCCTCAAGGACACCTCGCCGGAAGCGGCCCGACGGATGATCTTCTCCCCCCTCTCCTTGATCCAATCCGAGGATCCGGCGCTCGGCGGCTGTCCGGTCGGGTCGCCGTCGTTCGCATGCCCGATCGTGGTCCCGAGCGCGTTCGGGCGAACGGTGGGCTTCGAATCAGACCCCCGGCTCCAGGACCATCTCGCGACGATGTCGGAACCAGGATCCGAACGACTTGCTCTACAGCGACTCCTTGCGGAGACATCGATGATCCGAGAGGAGCTCCCCGGACGATCGGGACGGGTCGTTCAGATGACGCTTCCCGCCTCCTTGCATCTCTCTCCCCTCATGTCGCACCTGTTCTTCAAAGCTCTCTCACGAGCTCCATGGCTACACACCCTCACGCCGAACCGAGCTATCGACGAGGCCGTCGCCCTGGAGCCACGCGACCTGATCGATGTCTTGCCGGCCGCGGCTCAGGATCCGGGCGATGAGTTCTTCGCAACCATCGAAGAGGCGCGAACCACCGTCGAGACGTTCGCATCCATCTCGCCACCCGCTCAGCTCCTCGAGAGGCTCCGCCGAAACATATTGGTCGCTTACAGCCGCTCCTGGTGGGAGAGCGATGACCTCTTGGAACGGGGAGCCGATTTCGCTACCGAGGCACAGTCCGAAGCGCGGCGGCACTTGGATGCGATCTCGGTGCTGAACGTTCCCGAGATCACACTCACGTCTCGGAAAGGAGAGGTACAGCTACTCGTGGGGAACGACAACGACTTCCCAGTGACCGTGAGCATCCAGTTGACCTCACTCGATCTCCGCCTCGAGGATGGCGGAAAGATCACGTCTACGTTCCCCGCGAACAAGACGACCCAGGTCGTCATGGGTGCGACCGCCCAGAAGAGTGGGATATTCCCGGTCCAGGTCAGCGTCAAGACCGTGGACGGCGAACAGACGATCTACGGCCCCCACGAGATCCGGATCCGTTCGACCGAGCTCAATCGCATCGCTGTCGGCATCACCTTCGGAGCGTTCGCGTTCCTTGTCTGCTTCTACCTGTTCCGATCCTTCCGGGGTCGCCGAACCGCCGCCCCCGAGGCCGGGATGGCTGCTTGACGTCACTCCGTCGAGCCACCGCCGCGATGACGGTGGGCACCGTGATCTCTCGCGTCACGGGCGTTGGGAAGCTCGCCGCCATCATCGCCGCGTTCGGAGTCGCGGAAAGCCGGATCGCAGATACCTACAACCTCGCCAATATCGCCCCCAACATCATCTACGAACTCGTGCTCGGTGGGGTCCTCACGTCGGTCTTCGTTCCGGTGATCGTCGAGCTCTTCGAGAAGGAAGGCAAAGAGAGGGCCTGGCAGGTTGCGAGCGCCTTGATCAACCTGTCTCTTGTGATCCTGGTCGGAGTCACGATCGCAGGGATCCTCGGGGCCCCGCTTCTCGCGAAGCTCTACAGCTTCCGGCTGGAGGGCGAACAAGCGGTGAGGCAGCAGGAGGTCTTGACCTTCCTGCTCCGCATCTTCATCCCGCAGATCATCTTCTATGCATTGGCTGCTATGACCGCCGGTCTGTTGAATGCGCACAAGAAGTTCGCCGGGCCGATGTTCACACCGATCCTCAACAACATCGCGGTCATCGTCGTGTTCATCGCCTTCTACAAGAGCTACGGGGCCGTCACACTCGCCACCGTGACGACGTCTCAGCTGTGGATCATCGGGCTGACGACCACGGGTGGCATCGCTCTGATGGCCTTCGCACAGCTACCGATGCTGCGAGGCCTCGGCCACTATCACTTGACGCTTTCGGCGAACCACCCTTCGATCCGCAAGCTCGGCCGGTTGTCGGTCTTCGTCATCGGCTATGTCGTCGCCAACCAGATCGGCTACCTCATCGTGCAGGTACTCGCGAACGCGGAGAAGGGTGCCTATTCCGCCTACCTCTCCGCCTTCCAGTTCTTCATCCTGCCGCACGGGCTATTCGCCGTGTCTGTGATGACGGCACTACTCCCGAGCCTCAGCAAGCATGCGTCGAACGGTGCATGGGATGCCTACCGAGATCGACTGTCGACAGGGATGCGCGTCACACTCCTGTTCATGCTTCCCGCGACGGCCGGCTTCCTCATCCTCGGCCGGCCGATGATCACTCTGCTGCTCGAACATGGCGTGATGACTTCGCGCTCGACCGAGCTGGTAGCGTCGGTTCTCCGCTTCTTCGTGATCGGACTCGCACCGTTCTCTCTCTTCCTGCTCTTCTCGCGTGCCTTCTACGCGATGCAGGACACCAAGACCCCGTTCCTGGTCAACTGCGCTGCGGTTGCCCTCAACACGGCCATAAACATCCCGATGTTCGCTTGGCTGGGCGTCCAGGGACTGGCCGCGGGACATGCGATGGCCTACATCTTCGGGTCCCTCGTGCTGGGACGGTTGCTGTCCAAACGGGTGGGTGGGATCGAGTCGCGCCGATTCATGTGGAGCGCCCTCAGGATCGGGGCCGCCACCGCAGTCATGGCCGGAGCGGTGGGAGTCACCGCCTGGCTGATCAGAGGCTGGGGAGGCTCCTTGTTGGCCGAGGCCCTGGCCGTTGCCGTTCCCGTCGGCGTTGGCGGGATCGCCTACCTCGCTTCGGCTCAACTCTTCAAGGTCGAAGAGATCTCCTTCTTCCGAGGTCTCCTCCCGGGAAGGGGTGGGAGCCAAAAGCCTCAACCGTGAGGAATGTGGACCATAATCGGCATATGAGAAGGAACGAGCGCGGCATCATCTTCGACTGGCTGCTCAAGATCGGGATCTGGCTCGCGTTGATCTCGATCGTGCTCTTCGATGCGGGAGCGATCCTCGTCAATCACATCAGTCTCGACAGCACCGCTAACGATATGTCCATCGAGATGACAACATTCATAGGGACCGGGCAGGCGTCGACGCAGAAAGGGCTCGAGGATCAAGCGAAGATCGTGGCTACCGATCGCGGCGTCAAGTTGATCAGCGTAAGCATCGACGAGGGGGGGGTCCTCCACATCACGATCCGTCGCAAAGCGTCCACCTTGATCGTGAGCCGGATAAGCGCCATCAAAGATTGGGCGGTTGCGACGGCGGACGGTCAATCGAACGTCAATTAGGCCTGGAGGCCGGGTCCGTCGTCGGCGGACGTTACGAGGTCGTTGAGGCGATCGGCTCCGGAACAACGACAGGGGTGTTCCGTGCTCGCGATCTAGTACTGGGCCGATCCGTAGCCCTGAAGTTGATGCGGGCAGGAACGCGGACGAGATCGGGCAAAGCGTTCACTGCCGCAGCCAGAGAGGCCGCGGGGCTCTCGCATCCGAACATCGCCGCCGTCTACGACACGGGCGAGCACACGTCACCCGGGGGTAACCACACGTTCCTTGTCACCGAGCTCTGCGAGCGCCGAGACCTGTCGGGCCGTTGGGAAGCGGCAGATGTCGTCGCGTTGAGCGCTCAGATATGCGCGGCTCTCGAATATGCACATGCCAGAGGCGCTGTCCACGGCAACCTCGTGCCGGCGAACATCCTGGCGACCCCCGATGGAGTCGTGAAGGTGGCCGACTTCGGCCTCTCCGCGGCGGCCGAAGGACGTGAGGTAGAGCCGGCCGAGGATGTACGCGCGCTCGGTCAGCTCATGTTCTTGCTCCTGACGGGCAAGACGGCCCCCGATCCCGCTCCGCCCCTCAGATCGATCCGAGCCGGCATCCCCCGGTCGGTCGAGAACGCGGTCTCACGTGCCCTCGGGACCGGCGAACCCCTGAGCGCTGAGGGGTTCAGGCGCACGATGGGAGGAGGCCTGCAACCTCCCGGCAAAGACCCGGGGGCCGCGCCGGTTGAAGCTCCCCGGAGCCGGGGGTTCGATCTTCGCTGGATGATCCCGATCGCTGTCCTGATCGTCGCCGCGATCGCGGTCACGTTCGCTCCCTCGGATGACGAGACGCCTCCCGAACCAGGTGTCCGGGCAGAAGCGGGATCCGAGGTTCGTCTCGTCGTGGCGGGCGTGGATGATTTCGATCCTGGCGGAGATGACGACGAGCACAAGGAGTTGGTCGGCCTCGTCAAAGACGACGACCTCTTGACCTCCTGGCACAGCGAGACGTATCACGCCACCTTCGCGCAGGTGAAACCGGATCACCCGGGCATCGGTCTCATCTTCGATCTCGGCCGGTCTGTGCAAGTGAGCCGGGTCCAGATACATTCACCAACCCCGGGCTACGGCTTCGAGCTCCTCCGGTCGAGCCATCCCGCCCAGGATGAGAAAAACTGGGCCCCCGTAGCCACGGTCGAGCAAGCAAGGGATGTTGCAGAGATGAACGAGTTCGAGACGGCTTCCTCTCGCTACTGGTTGCTGTGGATCACATCGTTGCCCGGAGGAGGCGCGGGAAGTGTGGCGATCTCCGAGGTGAGGTTCTTTGGACCATAGGGATCCTTCTGTGGACTTACGGGATAGGTCCGATCCGGAGCTCGTCGCCAGCTTCCTCGACGGAGATGTCGCCGCCTTCACAGCGCTCACCCGGCGTCACGAGGACAAGATCTTCGCGATCGCGTGGCGGATAACGGGCGATCGCTCGGATGCGCTCGACGCAACCCAAGACGCGCTCATCACCGTCTATAGGAAGGTTGGATCCTGGCGCGGAGAGTCTGCCTTCTCGACCTGGCTCTACCGGATCGTCGTGAACGCTACGAGAGACGTCATGCGGAAGAAGGGCCGGGCCCCCGTTCCCGAGGAAGAGGTGATCCCTCGAGCCTCCTCGGATGACGTCGAAGGGGAGGTCTCGACCCGTCTGGACGTCCGGCGGGCGTTGTTGGAGCTGCCGGAGGACTATCGGGAGGCGGTGGTGATGCACGATATCGGGGGTATCCCATATGAGGAGATCGCCGAGGCCACGGGGGTCGCTCTGGGGACCGTGAAGTCACGAATAAGCAGAGGGCGCAAGAAGCTTGCCCGATCCTTGGAACCGGCGCAGGACCCGGGGGCGTCTTAGTGGATATGACTCACGAAACCTGCTCCGAGCATCTCGCCGCGTACGCCAGAGGTGAGCTGCCCGGCGATCTCCGCGCCCAGGTGTCTCAGCACCTCGATGCCTGCGAGGACTGCCGGCTCGAGGCATCGGCCGCGGTTGCCCTTGCCGATGCCCTGGAGGGGATGTCGGAGCTCGAGCGAAAGCGACTCCACTCGGCTCTCGACAAGGCGACCGGCGCAGCGAAGCCGGGTCGAGCTCGACTTGCTGCAGCACTGGGAGTAGCGGCAACGATCGCCGTGCTGGCCGTAGGCTTCGTGATGAGGGACAGGGTCATCTCTCCGACCGTGTCTGGTACCGCCGCAGACTCGGTAGAGCGCCCTAGCACCGAGGAGCTCTTCGGAACCCCGGAAGCAGACGACGCGATGATGCTCGATATAGAGGCGGGCGCGGGTGCTGCTCCCCCCCAGCCGACCTTCGCGGCAGATCTTCGAGCCATGACCAGTAAACAGATGACCCGGCTCGGGAGCTCGCAGTATCCGTTCGTCGAGTTCGCTACCTTCTATTCGGTCGAAGACATCGATGCGCTCTACAACCCCTACACGAGGCAGCTGGCCGCACAGGCACCCGACGATGAGGTGACCCGCCAGATCAAGGAATGCATCAAGTCGGTCGCCGACAAGTTCCCGTATCACCTGCTCCCGGCCTTCGGTGCATCCGGCAAGGTCGATGGGCGCGAGTCTCTGATCGTCGGTTTCACTTGGACCGAGCGACCGATCGGAGCCCTCAACCAGTACATGCTTTGGGCGTGGCCCGGCGGGGACTGCACGTCGGCAGCCCCCACTTACCTCACCGGAACCATCGGGGAATCGGAGTAGGCCCCGAACCGTTTCTGTAGGGTGTGAGGACCAACATCGAACCGAAAGAGCGAACCTAATGAGCGCTGACAGGCGCGTCGTGATCATCGGATCGGGGCCGGCCGGATTGACCGCTGCGGTCTATGCCGCGCGTGCCGATCTGAACCCGCTCGTGATCGAAGGCATCGAGGCCGGCGGTCAGCTCATGCTCACTACGGAGGTCGAGAACTACCCGGGATTCGTGGACGGGATCATGGGTCCCGAACTGATGGAACGGATGCGCAAGCAAGCCTCCCGGTTCGGAGCGGATCTACTGGCCGACAACGTCACGAGTGTGGGGTTCTCCGAGAAGCCATTCACCGTGACGACATCCGAAGGACCGGTCACGACCGATGCCGTCATCATCTCGACGGGAGCGTCGGCACGGATGCTGGGTGTCCCCGGAGAGCGTGAGCTCCTGGGCCACGGCGTATCCACCTGTGCGACCTGTGACGGGTTCTTCTTCCGGGACAAGAAGCTGCTCGTGGTCGGGGGCGGCGACTCCTCGATGGAAGAGGCGAACTTCCTCACCAAGTTCGCATCCAACGTGAACGTGATCCATCGCCGAGACACCCTGCGGGCAAGCAAGATCATGCAGGACCGTGCGATGGAGAACCCCAAGATCGACTTCACATGGAACTCCGTCATCAGCAAGGTGCTCGGCGATGGCAGCGTCACGGGGGCTGAGCTGACCGACACGCTGACCGGAGAGAAGTCAGAGATAGAGGCCGACGGGGTCTTCGTCGCCATCGGGCACGATCCCAACACGGGACTCTTCGAGGGGAAACTCGAGCTAGAGAACGGCTACATCGTCACGCGGCCGGGAACCACACACACATCTGTCGACGGTGTTTTCGCTGCTGGTGACGTGGTCGACCACGTCTACCGCCAAGCGATCACGGCTGCGGGCATGGGTTGCCAAGCTTCGATCGATGCCGAGCGCTACCTGGAGGGCTTGACTCACCCTTCGGTCTAGGCTCCGAGCCATGACGAAGCTTTCGGTCCCCGCCGCGCCCATCCGGCCCGGCGACCGATCTGAGGAGGTCGGCGACATCCAGGCCCGGTTACGGGCTCTTGGATATGTCGTGGATGACGAGCCGGGTGTCTATGGAGCCTCGACCTTGACGGCGGTTCGAGCCTTCCAGCAGACCCGCCGGATACTGGTTGATGGCCTGGTCGGGCCACACACCTGGCGCCAGCTGGTCGAGGCTGGATGGCGCCTCGGTGACCGCACCCTCTACGTCCGGCAGCCCCTGATGCGTGGCGACGATGTCGCCGAGCTCCAGAGCAGGATGAGCGCACTCGGTTTCGACGCCGGCAAACCGGACGGGATCTTCGGATCGCAGACGGCCGTGGCGGTCAAGGCATTCCAGCACGAATACGGAGTGGCGGAGGACGGGATCTGGGGACCCGCGAGCTACGCAGCTCTGCTCGGACTGCGGGTAGACAGACCTGGAACCTCATCACGATTGCGCGAGGAACTCAGGCTCGACCAGACCGCACTCGCCGGTGCACTCATCGTCGTCGATCCCGGACACATGCTGGACGACCCACGCGAAGCCCATATCTGCTGGGAGCTGGCGGTAGGTGTCGCCGAGCGACTCATCGGACACGCAGCGCGCGTTCGTTTCACGAGAACCGAAGCCGAAGGCGTCGAAGAAGTGGAGCGCGCTCGCCGCGCTAACGAGATGCAGGGCGACGTCTTCATCTCGTTACGTCTGAACCGCCACGAAGAAAGCACGGCAGAAGGCACCTCCACCTACTTCTTCGGAGGCTCGGCCTCGGGAGAGCTGCTCGCAGACGCGATCCATCGCCGTCTGGTCAACCTCGGCTCGCGCGACTGTCGCACCCACGCCCGCTCTTACGAGGTCCTGCGCGAAACGAAGATGCCCGCGGTTCTTGTGGAGCCTGCCTTCATCAGCAATCCCGACGACGCGAAACGCATCGAAGACCCCGACGTCCGCTGGAAGATGGCCACCGCGATCGCCGACGGAGTAGCCGACTACTTCCGCCAAACTGATCCCTGATCGATTCGAGTGCACAGCACCTAACTAGGTGAAACCGTAGAGGCCTCTCCGCCGCGTTCTTCGCCTTCGATGATCGCGACGAGGCGCTCCAACTCGTCGTCGCTCGCGAAGTCGATCGAGATCTTGCCTTTGCGTTGCGAACGTGTGATGCGCACGCGCGTCTGAAGGCGGTCCTGGAGTTTGCGTTGGGCTTCGGCTGCTACCGCGCTGGGCGGCGGTGAGGTTCTCGTTCCCTCTGGGGAGTCGGGGTTCGGCGGAGTTAGCTCGGCGTAACGGCGGACCAGCTCCTCCGTCATCCGCACCGACAACGACTCATCCGCGACGCGGCGCGCGAGACGTTCCTGGAACGGGTTCCCTGCGAGAGAAAGCAGCGCTCGCGCATGACCGGCCGTAAGCCGGCCGTTGATGACCAGCTTCTTGATCGCATCCGGAAGGTCGAGTAACCGAAGCGCGTTCGCGATCGTCACGCGGCTGCGCCCCAGCTTCGTGCCCAGCTGTTCCTGCGTGAGGCCGCCTTCGTCCAACAACTGCTTGTATGCCGCGGCCTCTTCGATCGGGTCGAGGTCGGTCCGATGGATGTTCTCGACCAAAGCCCTCTCGAGAGAGCCGGTCTCGTCGGTGTCGACGATCAGGACCGGCACTTCGGTCAGGCCCGCATCGCGCGCGGCGCGTAGCCGTCTCTCGCCCGCGATCAGCTCGAGACGGTCCCCGCCGAGATCGCGCACCAACAGCGGTTGTAGGACACCGAGCTCGGCTATCGAGGCCGAGAGCTCTTTGACGGCCTCCTCGTCGAAGTGGGTACGTGGCTGGCGCGGGTTCGGTATGACCGTCTCGACTGGGGCCATACGCAGTGCGCTACGGCTCTCTGGTTCGGAGGACGCGTTGGGCAGCAGAGAATCCAGCCCCCGGCCCAGGCCCCCGCGCCTCTTCACGTCCAGGCTCCGGTTCGGGGCCAGGCCTCGGCTAACCCTTCTGGCTGAGCAGTCACAACTCCATACCCGCGACCGCCGGGGCCTGGAGAGGAAACGGGTGGTGGTGGTGACGGCGGCGCAGTTGTCGGCGGTGACGGCTTGTTGACCGGGAGGCCATAGCGCGCTTCGACCTCGGCCGAAAGCAACCGGTACGCGATCGAGCCGCGCGACGACGGATCAAGCGTCAGGACGGGTTCGCCGAACGACGGGGCTTCGGAGAGCCTGACGCTTCGGGGGATCAACGTCGAGAAGACGAGCGGGCCGAAGTGGTTGCGCACCTCATCCGCGACCTGACCGGCGAGCTTCGTACGTCCGTCGAACATGGTCAGCAGGAAACCCGAGATCCTGAGTTCGGGGTTCAATGCGCGGCGCAACCTCTCCGCGGTGCCGAGCAGTTGCCCAAGGCCCTCGAGCGCGTAGTACTCGCACTGCACCGGCACGATCAGGTCGTTGGCCGCGGCCATCGCATTGATGGTGAGAAGCCCGAGCGATGGAGGGCAATCGATGAACACGAGCGAATAGCCTGCGGCCGGAGCGAGGGCTTCGGACAGCTTGTGCTCCCGCGCCATCTCGCCGACGAGCTCGACCTCCGCACCTGCGAGATCGAGGGATGAGGGGACGAGATCGAGTCCTTTGACCGCGGTGGGAAGCGTGCAGGCCGCCAGGTCCTCACGCCCGACGATGAGGTCGTAGCTCGACCGCTCCACGCTCGCATGTGCGACGCCGAGGCCGGTGGTGGCGTTCGCTTGGGGATCGAGGTCGACCACGAGGACGCGATGCCCTCTCAAAGCCAGGCCGGCGGCCAGGTTCACTGTGGTGGTCGTCTTTGCGACCCCCCCCTTCTGATTCGCTATACAGACCAGGCGTTTACCGCCGGGCGGTATGGGTCGAGCTTCCAGTAACTTCCAGTCTTTGGTCGCGAGAGGGGCGTCGGTCACGGCCTGATCAGGAGACCATCGTGGGAATCAGGGGTGCCGGCACCGACCCAGACTATCGCCCGGCCCCCGGGTGCGAGCAAGGGCGCGATAAGTTCTGCGGCCGCCTCAGGGGACGCCAGCGCCCGAGCCGTTCCAACCATGTGGGCGCTGCTCAGGGCGGGATCCGCCGCGGCCTGCTCTGCGCTCATGACGAGGACCTCAGAATCCAAACCCAGCGTACGGACGGCCTCTTCGAGGAAGGCGGCACGTCTCTTGCGGGGCTCGAGGAGACGCCAGTGCCTGGCTGGGTCGGAGATGGCGAGCGGGAGACCCGGAAGGCCGGCGCCGCTACCCACATCTACTGCAGGGCCTGGAGGAAACCCCGAGATGACAGGCAGGGCTTTGAGACTGTCCTCTATGTGCCGCTCATAGAACCTCGGGAGGTCGCCGGGGGAGACGAGGTCCAGCTTGGGGGCCCACTCGGCAACGAGGTCGGCATAGGCCTGGAGGAGCTCCGAGATGGACACGCGTAAACCGTGGAACGGCCTTCTACCTGCGGAAACGCTGTTTAGGGTGCCGCTCCGCGGACGACCACCTTACGGTTCGGCTCTTCACCTTCGCTGAAGCTCGAGGCTCCATCGATGAGGGCCACCGCGTCGTGGACGACCTTGCGCTCGTAGGCGCTCATAGGCTCGAGCTCGATCTCGGTACCCCGCTCCTTGGCCCTCTCGGCGATCGTCTGGGCGTACTCCATGAGGCTGGCCTTGCGGCGGGCCCTGTACGACTCGACGTCGACGAGGAGACGCACCCGGGAGCGCAGCCGGCGCTGGGTCGCCGTGCGGGCGAGCTCTTGGAGGGCATCGAGGGTCTGGCCGCGCCGGCCGATCAGCATCCCCAGGTCCTCACCCTTGACGTCGATGAAAGCGCTGTCGCCGTCGACGGACGAAGTGATCTCGGCCTTCATATCCATGGCTTCGAGGAGGCCCTCGACGAACTCCTGGGCCGTCGCAGCAACATCAGCCGGGTCGGGTGGGGGAGCGGCTTCTTCGAACAGAGATTCCTCGGGTGCGCTTCCCTCTGCCTCGGGTGCGCTCTCTTCTGCGGGGGGGAACTCGACCTCGTCCATGGCCACCTACATCTTCTTCTTCTTCGCCGACGGGTTTCTCTTCGATCCGGCCGCCGCAGTGGTTCCGGTCTCGGGGCGGTCGGGACCCTTCTTGGGGGGCTTGCCGGGAGATGGCTTGAGCGCCTTCTTGGACATCTCCCCGGGCGCCGCTCCGTTGCCACCTCGTGTCGGTAGGGGGGGCGCCATGCGCATCATCATCGCCTGCTGCCCGATGGTCCATAGGTTCGTGGTGATCCAGTAGAGGACAACGCCTGAGGGGAAGCTGAAGGCGAAGACCACCAACATGACGGGCAGGATCTTGGCCATGAGCTGTTGCTGTTGCGCCTGGGGTCCAGATGCCGCCGACGAAGCCTGCATCTGCTTCTGCTGGTACCAGGTGGTAAGCCCCATGAGCAGGATCAAGAACAGGTAGGGCAGCGCCGAGACGACCCCGCCCCCGCAGCTCTCCCCGAGCAAGATCGGGTCCTGGTTGTTGAGAGCATTGCTGGCGGCGCAGTCGAGCCTGATCCCGAGCCACTGGTTGACGGTCAGCGCTTGGTCGTGGAGGGCCTCTGCGAGCCTCGAGTTCTGGAGCGTCTCCATGATCCCGGTCTGGTCTTGGAGCACCCATTCGGCCGGGGGAAGCACTTCGGCGATGGGCTCTCCCTTGTCGTTCAACGGGATCATGAACCCGAGGTACCTCAGGGGCGAGCGGACCACGTAGAAGAGACCCAGCATGACCGGCAGCTGGAGGATCATCGGGAGGCAGCCTCCGAAGGGGTTGACCCCATGCTCTTTGTAGAGCTTCATCATCTCTTCGTTGAGCTTCTGACGATCGCCCTTGTACTTGGCCTGGAGCTTCTTGATCTCGGGCTGGATCCGCTGCGTCTCGCGCATGGACTTGGTCTGCTTGATCGACAGAGGCAGCAGGATCGTCCGGACGGCGACCGTCAACAGGATGATCGCCAGCCCATAGTTCGGGATCAGGGCGTAGAAACCGGCCAGGGCCCCGGAGAAGAGCTCGAAGAGACCCATCAGCCCCGCCTGCCCAACGACTTCATGTGGTCGGGGACGGGGTCGAAGCCGCCGGGGGCCCAGGGATGGCAATGGGCGATGCGGCGCACGGCCAGGGACATGCCCTTGCGGGCGCCGTGGCGCTCGATCGCCTCGTAGGCATAGGCCGAGCAGGTGGGCTCGTAACGGCAGTGCCGGCCCATGAGAGGCGAGATACGCCTCTGGTAGAACCCGATGACGCTCAGAAGGGGCCTCACGACGCGATAGCCCTGCTCAAGGCACGTTTCACGTGGCTTTCCAGTTCTTGGAACTGGGTCCGCTCGAGGCCGGGAGACCCACCGATGACCACATCCAGGCCAGCGGGCAATGCCGTGGCGGCGGCGCGCAGGCGGCGGCGGATCCTGTTCCGAACCACGGCTCCCCCACAGCGCCGGCCCACTGCGAATCCGACCCGGGTGGCATCGGAGTCACCGCGGTCCAGGACCGATATCGAGATGCCGTCGGAACGAGCCCGGCGTCCGCGTTTGTAGACCGCGTCGATGTCTCGGCGGTTCATCGGCCTCTAACTACGCGGAGAGGCGCGAGCGACCCTTGTCGCGTCGCGCTTTCAGGATCGCCCTGCCGGCCCTCGTCTTCATACGGGCGCGGAATCCGTGCTTGCGCTTGCGACGGCGCGTGTTCGGCTGGAAAGTTCTCTTGGTCACTCGAACCAACCCCTATTTGTCCGGTGGATCTCGTCCATTTACGGTCGTGCGGGTTTTTGATACGTCCTACCTGCGGTTATGCCAGGCGAAGAGGTAATCGCGAAATCCGCGGGACCGTTTCGAAGT
>JBKJYP010000293.1:0-8962 GCA_046715695.1 Actinomycetota bacterium
GCCATGCCATGGCGGCGCTCTACCAAGTGAGCTACGGGCCCGAGAGAAGCGATGCTAGCAGCGTTACTCGGGGCCCCCGGCCTCCGAGGGGCCGCTGCCTGTATCGGGGGCCGGGCCTCCTTGATCCGACCCGGTGTCCGGGCCGGGGCCGCCGGAACCGGAACCTTCGGCGCCACCTGGGCTGTCAGGTCCGCCCCGGCGACGCCGGCCTCGGCGCCGTCTGTTCTTGGGGGGACCCGATACCTCTTCGCCGGCGGCGAGCCTGGCCTGAGACGGCGCTTTCTCTCGGGTGGGGCCGGCGGGTTTTTCCCGGGGCGGCCTCTCGCGGCCACGTTCCGGACGTTCCGTACGCTCCCGAGGAGCCTGGCCGGCCGGCTGCTCGCCTTGCGTCTCGGTCGTCTCCGCCGGCCGATCCGACCGGCCTTCGCCGGCGACCTTGATCGTTATCCGGTACTCCTGTGGGTACTGGGGAACGCCGTAGCTCGACTGGAGCTCGCCGATGATCACATCGAGGTCCTGTCCATCGGGCGGAGTGGTGAGCTCCGCCGGTCGCTCACGAGGAAGCGCGCGGACGAGGTCCTCGGAGGACGCTGGGGAACCAGGGGAACCTCCGGGCGCACCGGCTCCGGCACCACCTCCCCTACGAGAACGACGACGACGGGAGCCGGCGGGAGCCGGCGCACCACCTTCGAGAGGAGGCGCTTGCTCCCGGCGCGGCTCGGCCCCCTTAGCGGGGCCTCGACCACCGGAGCGACGCCGACGCCTGCGTGGGCTAGCCATCCACTTGAACCATTAGTTCAAACGCGCGGCTAGAGAGCTCCGACGGCACGGTCCTCTTCGAATCCGATGCGCCCCGCATCTGACCAGAGGCGTTCGAGGTCGTAATAATCACGGTCTTCCTTCTTGAAAACGTGCACGACGAAATCTATGTAGTCCAGCAGAACCCACCGGCCCTCCCTCTCGCCCTCTCGACGGAAGGGCTTCAGACCGGTCTCGAGCAGCTTGCGCCCGATCTCATCTGCGATCGTGCGGACCTGCCTCTCCGTGTTCCCACTACAGATCAGGAAATGATCGGTGATCATCAGCTGCTTGGAAACGTCCAAGATGACGATGTCCTCGGCCTTCTTGTCGGCCGCGGCCTGCGCAGCCTCCAAGACGGGTTCGAGGCCCAGTGGTTTCATCACGATTGGCTTAGGAAATCCTTTCCAACAACGATCGTCAGATCAACGATACCTTGCTCCTGGATAGACACCTGAACCTCTCCGACGCCCAGGAGCTCCCTCGCCTTCTCAGCCAGAGCCAACCCCTCGGGGGACGAGTCGTAGGTCACGATCAGTGTTTCCTTGTAGTTCAGGCGGGTTGCATTGCCTGAGAGGATCACTCGGAAACCTTTCCCGATCAATCTGTGCGCAACCTCTTGGCCGATGCCGGGCACCCCGTTGCCGTTGAGGATCTGGACCCTCGTCTCGTGTGGTTGCTCGGGGTCGGTGCCGACCGTGTCTTCGATGAACACCGCCAGTTCGGTGGGTGACACCTGATAGAGCTCGTTGTTGCCGACGCTCATCTGGGTCACGGGAAGTGGGGCTATCTGGCGATCGTGTGACTCGAAAGAGGCGAGCTCTTCGAAGAATTCGACGTGCTGCTCGATCGAAGCATCGGTTTCTGAAAGTGCCGGGGCCGCGCCTTCGATCGCACCGCCCAATGATGCTGCCTGGCCGGTGAAGTGCGTCCAGAAGGCATCCCAGAAGGTGACATGCCTGACACCCAACTCCATGTCGTCTGCATCGAGGCCGAATGTGTAGAGGTAGCGCATCAGATAGGTCGCGTCGAGGGTCTGAGGACCTTCCGCGAACAGCAGCCGCGCCTGATCGGGGCCGGCGGGCACGCGTACCTCCTGTGGCACGTCGATGTCGATCGGTCCCGTTTGTTCGAAGAAGACCTCCGCGTCGCGGTCGGAGAGCTCGATGTAGCGATCGATCTGAACGCCGAGGAGGTTCTCGGTCGTAACAAGAAGGAGAGGAAGCCCGCCCGTTGCGAGGGCATCCCCGATCGGCTGCAGGCCGCGGCCGGGTATCTCTGTGGCGGTGTGAGCCGGGATGTAGATGACGCCGCCGCTCTGTTCGGCCTCGTTCACATACAGCAGCGCCAGCCATACCGCGCCACCGGCTTCTCCTCCACGCTTCTCTTTGGTCCCGAACATCAGCGTGGTCGTCAGGGTCGTCGCCTCCGCGATCGCGGTGGGTGACGGCTCGGGGTCCGGGCGCGTGACCTGTCTCACGGTCACCGCGAGGAGGCCGACGACGAGCACCCAAGCGAGAGCGGTCATCCCGATCCCAGCGAGACCTTGTTTTCGGAGCCGGCTCCGCCGGCGACTCTTCAGTTGAGCGCGTCGGGGGCCCGGAGGCCTCTTGTCCCCTGTGCTGTGTCGGCGATGGCCCGGAGAACTGAAGACGTCCTGGGGGTCGGGAGGGGCATCCTTGTTCGGCTTGCGACCTTTGGCTTTGTGGCGACCGGCCATCTACCCCGCCTCTTGGCGGGTGCCCTCGCGGTAAAGGCCACGTTCGGCCATGAAGGCGGCGACCTCGGCGGGCACGAGACCATCGATCGGGTCGCCTTCCGCTACGCGCCGGCGGAGCTCGGTACCCGATACATCCACGCCGCTAACGTCGAGCACATGAACCCTCACCGGACCCGACATCGTCGCCGACGGGTAACCCGGGCGCGCGACTGCGATGACATGCGCGAGCTGGGCGAACTCGTCGAGCTTCTTCCAGGTATGGAGATTCGCGGCTGCGTCCGCTCCCGCGATGAAGAACAACTCGACATCCTCGCCATAGAAGGTGCGCAGCTCTCGCATCGTGTCGGCGGTGTAGGTGGGACCCCTCCGATCCAGTTCGACCCTCGAAACGCAGAAGCGCGGGAAGGCCTCGGTCGCAAGGACGGTCATCATGTATCTGTCTTCGGGGTGGGAGAAGCCGGATCGCTGCCAGGGGTTACCTGCCGGGACGAACACAACGCGATCGAGCTCGAAGTTGGTCAGCGCCTGGGTTGCGATGACGAGATGGCCTTGATGGACCGGGTCGAATGTCCCGCCCAACACCCCCAAACGGCGAACGGGGCCTTCCAAGGAAGATTCCATATCCCATAGCTAACCCGAAGTTGGGGCCTAATCCACGCCAATCCGGGGATCAAGTCCGGATCTGCCCGTCCCCCCAGACCACATATTTGGTCGTCGTGAGCGCCCGCAGGCCCATCGGACCCCTCGCGTGGAGCTTCTGAGTGGAGATGCCGATCTCGGCGCCGTACCCGAACTCGGCCCCATCGGAGAACCGGGTCGAGGCATTCACGAAGATCGAGCCCGAGTCCACCTCGGAGGCGAACCGTCTCGCCGCGCTCAGATCCCGGGTCACGATGGCCTCCGCATTGGATGTGCCGTAAGCGTTGATGTGACCGATCGCCTCGTCGAGGGATCCCACTACCCGCACCGCCATGATGAGGTCGAGGTACTCGGTCGACCAGTCCTGCTCGGTCGCAGCGATGGCCGCGGGCCACACACCCTGGACGCGCTCATCACCTCGGATCTCTACCCCCTCCGAAGCGAGGCGGTCGAGGAGGGCCGGCAACCATTTGTCCGCCAGTTCCTCGTGGACCAAGAGGGTTTCCGCTGCGTTACATACGCTCGGCCTCTGGGTCTTCGCATTAACGACGATGTCGACTGCAGCATCGAGATCGGCGTCGCGATCGACGTAGACATGGCAGTTCCCATCACCATCGATGATGTAGGGAACGGTTGCGTTCTCCTCGATGCTCTTGATGAGGGCCGGACCGCCGCGGGGCACGATGAGATCGACGAGCCCCTTCGCCTGCATCAACTCGGTGGCAGACGAGCGATCGGCATCCGGGATCAAGCCGATCGCGTTCTCGGGCACGCCCGCATCGCGAGCCGCAGCGATCAATACGGCGACTATCGCTTTGTTCGAGGAGAGAGCGATGGAGGAGCCGCGCAGTACACAAGCGTTGCCCGACTTCAGGCAGAGCCCGGCCACGTCGGCGGTGACGTTCGGCCTGGCCTCGTATATGACGGCGACCACACCAAGGGGCACACGCACCTGTTCGATGAGGAGCCCGTTCGGTCTCTTCCATCCGGTGACCACCTCGCCGACAGGATCGGGCTGGGCGGCAACGGAGCGCAAGCCATCAGCCATCGACTTGATGCGAGACGGTGTCAGCTCGAGACGATCGATGATCGTGCGGCCCGCTCCCTCTCGCGTTGCCCGCTCGAGGTCTTCCTTGTTCGCCTCTGTCAGCGGACCCGATGCGCTCTCGAGAGCGTCGGCCATGGAGATGAGTGCACGGTCCTTGATCTCGGTCGGAAGGGCAGCGACCGAAGATGCAGCCGAGGCTGCCAGGGAGCAGATCTCTTGCACTGTCATGCTCGGCCGTCCTCTAGAACGATCAGCTCATCGCGATGGATGACTTCTTTTCCGGCCAACTCGGCTGTGGGGCGGCCACGAGCATCCGTCAGCTCTTGAGATGGGTAGCGTACCAATCCACGCGCGAACACCGTTCCATCCAGACCGGCAACATCAACCGTGTCGCCTGCACCGAAGGTCCCCTCGACATCCTTCACTCCCACCGGCAACAGGCTCTTCTTGCCCTTCACCACCGCTTCCTTCGCGCCGTCATCGACGGTCACGGTCCCCTTCGGAGGCTGTGCGAACGCGATCCACAACAGCCGAGCCGATGCCCGGTGGGGATGAGGATGGAAGTAGGTGCCGACGGCGTCGCCGCGCGCCACCCGGCTTATGACACCGGGTTCATCCGCGGCTGCCACCACGACGCCCACACCCGAGAACGTCGCCACCCATGCCGCCGCGATCTTCGAACCCATACCTCCCGACGCGAACTGGGATCCCCGGCCCCCGGCCGCACGCTCGAGCTCGGGGGTGATCCGTTCGACCTCATCGATCAGCGGCGCCTCGGGATCGATGCGCGGGTCTGCGGAATGGAGACCTTTGGCGTCGGTGAGCAGCAGTAGCAGCTTGGCGCGAGCGAGGTTCGCCACCAGGGCCGCGAGCCGGTCGTTGTCCCCGAAGCGGATCTCGTCAACGGCCACCGTGTCGTTCTCATTCACAACCGGCAGCGCAGAGAGCTCGAGCAAGCGATCGAGCGTGTTCCGTGCGTTCAGGTACTGGATCCGATGCATGAAGTCGTAACGCGTAAGGAGTAGCTGGGCGACGATCACACCTTCGTCACCGAAGAGCCGTTGATAGTGACGCAGCAGCGATCCTTGTCCCACCGCTGCGGCGGCTTGAAGGGATGGGATGTCCGTAGGGCGGGTGGTCAGACCCAACGGCCCGAGCCCTGCGGCGATCGCCCCCGATGAGACGAGAACCACTTCGATGCCTTCCGATCGCGCCGAGAGGACGGTGTCGCGTAGTGACTCGAGACGTGACATGTCTGGAGTGCCATCGTTGCCGACGAGCGAAGACGTGCCTACCTTCACGATCACGCGGTCCCCGCGAGCCAAGGTGGGCCTAGACATCCGCCCCCTCCGGGTCGGCGGTCTCGTCGGGCGAGAAGTCGAACCCGATCCCGCCGATGATCACATCGTCCCCGTGATGAGCGCCGGCCTCGTGCAAGAGGCGTTCCACCCCCATCGCCACGAGTCTCTGTTTCAGCTTCTCCACCGCAGCCGGGTTCTCTAGATCGGCCGCGGCGACGGCCCGCTCGGCACGCTTGCCGCGGACCACCCAAACTCCCTCTTCCTGCTCGACCCTGACGGGATCCTCACGAACGACATGGCGCACATAGCCGACCGGTTCGGGCGCGGCGGCGCGTGCATCGGCGACGAGCTTCGCCAGCGCCGGGACAAGCTCCTTCAGGCCCTCACCGGCGACCGCCGATATCGCAAGCGCCTCGGGGTAGACCGCTCGAACAGCCGGCAACGCCTCTCGGGCGACATCCATCTTGGTGGCGACGATCAGGGATGGCCGCTCCAAGAGCTCGGGATCGAAAGCTCCGAGTTCTCGGCTGAGGACCTCGACGTCATCGACCGGATCGCGATCCTGAGCTGCGAGATCGACGCAGAATACGAGAACGGCAGCTCTGCGGATATGCCGCAAGAAACGATCGCCCAGCCCCTTACCTTCATGTGCTCCCTCGATGAGTCCCGGGATATCGGCGACGACGAAGGCCGAGCCCTCGTGGGAAACGACTCCGAGATTCGGGGTGAGGGTGGTGAACGGGTAGTCGGCGATCTTCGGTTTCGCCGCCGAGATCCTCGAGATCAAGGTGGACTTACCGGCATTCGGGAAGCCCACCAAGCCGACATCTGCCAGAAGACGTAGCTCGACCCGATACGAAACGGCTTCCCCCGGCTCGCCGCTCTGGGCCATATCCGGGGTGCGTCGCGTCGGAGTAGCGAAGCGCGCATTGCCGCGGCCCCCGCGGCCGCCTTTCGCAGCCACGAAACTGTCGCCCTCGCGCGCTAGGTCGGCGATCAGGACATCATCCTCGTAGAGGACGGTGCCGGGCGGAACGAGCACCACGAGATCTTCCCCGCTCGCTCCGGTCCGCCGATCACCCTTCCCGTGGCCCCCCCGCTCCGCTTTGATATGCGCGTGATCGCGTAACCAAGACAGGGTTGCGGCGGACCGATCGGCTTTCAGGATGACGCTGCCACCCTGTCCACCATCTCCCCCATCGGGCCCGCCGTTCGGCTTGTACGGCTCGCGATGCCAAGAGATGACACCGTTCCCGCCCGCGCCCGCGCTGCAGGTGATGGCTGCTTCGTCTACGAAAGGTGTACCGGCCATTGACTGGACCTGTCCTCTAGATGCGCCTGCCGGCGCTGCCGCTACTCGGAGAGGACGGAGATGACGCGGCGGCCGCGCATGCGGTGGAAGGTGACTACACCCTCCGCGGTCGCGAACAGGGTGTCGTCGCCACCTTTGCTCACGTTGAGCCCGGGGTGCAGCCTCGTGCCCCGCTGACGAACGAGGATCATGCCGGGTTTGGCGTGCTGACCACCGAAGAGCTTGACGCCCAGTCGCTTGCTTTCAGAATCGCGACCGTTCCTAGTGGAGGCCGCTCCCTTTTTGTGAGCCATGTCCCGTCTCCCTAGAGCGAAATGTCGTCGATGCGGACGCTGGTGTAGTGCTGGCGATGTCCGGTCTTGCGACGGTAACCCGTCTTGTTCCGGTAGTGGAAGACGTGGATCTTGGGACCCCGGCTCTCGCCGACCACCGATGCCTTGACCTTGGCGCTGCCCAGGGCGGAGGGGTCGCTCGAGGTCTTCCCTTTGTCGTCCACGACCAGGAGAGGCACGAATTCGAGGGGCTTCGAGGTGTCCTTGACGACCTCGATCTCGATCACGTCCCCCGGCGAGACCTTGTGCTGCTTCCCGCCGGCCTTGATGATTGCGTACACGACCACTCCTTGTCCTGTTCGACCCCTGCGACGCGCTGCAGAACAAGCCCGCTACCGCTTGGGTTGGCCCCCGAGTTGGGGGCTGAAGCAGGATAACAGAGCCCCGCCCCGCCTAGAATCAGCCCCTAGGGGCCGGCCCGTAGCTAGGACTCCCTGCATGGGTCCATTTTGCTATCGGAATCCGATAGTGGGATGGAATCATCCTCGACACCTAGGGCGATAAGGCACTCCGGCCAACCAAATTGCCGGATGCCGAGATAAGCGGCTGTAACGAGTGAAGAGGCAAAAGCAAAGCCCTTTAGAGGCTAGAGACAAAGACGAAGCCTCCGAACAGGAGAGCGGAAGACAGGCCTGGGCGGCGATGTGCGAACTATTGCCACCAGATCCGTCCCATCAATCCATTGTGCATCGTTCGGTGGGGAGGCTTATGGCTCCGTGGAAGTACCTGTACCGGGTAGTTGGGCGGAGCTATCTCGGTAACTATCCAGGAGATCTAGTCGACGTCGTGGATCAGGATGCCTCGGCCCTCGCAGGTGGGGCAGGGGTCCGAGAATGCCTCGACTATGCCCGCCGAGACGTTCTTGCGGGTCATCTGGACAAGCCCGAGGGGCGAGATATCGAACACCTGGGTGCGGGTCCGGTCCTTATCGAGCTCACCGCGGAACAGCTTGGTCAGCTCGTCCCGGTTGCCGACGTTCTCCATGTCGATGAAGTCCACGACGATTATCCCGCCGATGTCTCTCAGCCGGAGCTGCCGAGCCGTCTCGAGGGCGGCCTCCTTGTTCGTCCGGAACACCGTCTCTTCGAGGTTCGAGCGGCCCACGAACTTGCCGGTGTTCACGTCGATGACCGTCATCGCCTCCGTCCGATCGATGACGATGTGACCACCCGAGGGGAGCCATACCTTGCGATCTAGAGACTTCCGGATCTGCTCGGCGACGCGGTACTCCTCGAAGATCGGCAGCTCGCCGTTGTAGATCTCGAGCCGGTGGTCGAGGTCGGGGGTCGTCGACCGGATGTAGGAGCGCAACGTCGAGGCCAGCGAAGCATCGTCGACGATGCACCCGTTGACGTCTCGGTTGAATAGGTCTCGGATCACGCGGAGCTCCAACTCGGGCTCCGAATAGAGCAGCGCCGGAGCCTTGGCCCTCTCGGCCTTCACCTTGATCTCCGACCATGCTTCAACGAGTCTGCGTAGATCGCGCTCGAGATCGCCGCGGCTCGCGCTCTCGGCCGCGGTGCGCACGATCAACCCATGATCCTTCGGGCGAAGCACCTGTGCGATGTCGCGGAGCCTCGTCCGCTCGGGATCGGGGAGCCTGCGGGACACCCCTAGAGATTGCGCTTCGGGGACGAGGACAAGGTGCCTCCCCGCGATAGAGACGAGCGCGGTGAGACGGGCCCCCTTCGCGCGCATCGGGTCCTTCGTGACCTGGACCAGGATCGGTTGTCCCGATTGCAGCACGGTCTCGATCCGCGGGACCTCGTCTCCTTCGTCACCGGCGAGTCCGACCTCGCCTGCGTACAGGAC
>JBKJYP010000294.1:0-10529 GCA_046715695.1 Actinomycetota bacterium
GCGCCAACGAAGTCATCAGCGGCGCCGTCGGCCCGGTCAAAGCCATCGCAACGGGGCTATCCATGGGGACCGTGGGGCTGGGCTTCATCGCCGCACGAGAACGCGTTGCTCGGGGTGATGCCTACCGGTTGTCGATCGTTTCTTTCGGCACGCTGGCCCTGCTCATGGGGATAGGCACCGTCTTCTCTCCCCAATACATGGTGTGGCTCGCAGCGTTGGGGGCCGTCGTGTTGTGCAAACGGGTGGAGTCGCCATCCTGGCTTCCCGCCGTTGCCCTCTCGGTGATCCCCGCCGCCGCTCTCACGCAGCTCGTCTACCCGCACACCATCGATGATGTCCTCGCGCCCTTCTACGTCGGCTCGATGGAGGCGGGATCCGCCCTCGGCATACTCGTCCTCGGGCTTCGCAACGTTCTCGTCCTCGGGGTCGGCGTCGTCACCCTGTGGCTGCTTCATCGCGAGCCCGGGGAGGGTCGCGAACTCGAGGAGCCCCTGCGCTAGGCTTTTATCCCAGGCCTAGCGAGGGGAAGTGCAGATGTCACCGACTGGCGAACAATCGAAGAAGCCCCGTCCGAAGAAGGAAGAGGAACAAGCCAAGCCGGACGAGCAGGCCCAAGCCGAATCGCGCACCGAAGGCGTGGACGATCTCCTAGACGAGATCGACGCGGTTCTGGAAGAAAATGCAGAAGAATTCGTGCGCAGCTATGTCCAAAAAGGGGGAGAATGATACAAAAGTTTATCTTTTGCTTGCAATAGTAAGCACTCATTCCTGACACACCCAAGGTTCACACTCGATGGATGCCACCAACTCCTCGGGCCCATAGATGTCGTGATTGCGACGAGGTCAAACCTCTCAGTGAATTCCCCGGTGGAATCGCTTTCTCTTACTGCAAGCCGTGCAACAACAAACGGAATCGGGAGAGTGTCCGGCGCCTTTATGGCGGAAGCTCCCGGCACTATCACCTGAAACAACGCTACGGGATCGGTGTCGACGAGGTCGATGCAATGATCGAAGAACAGGGCGGACTTTGTGCGCTCTGCTATGAAAACCCAGCAGTCCAGGTCGATCACTGCCACAAGACCGGCGCGGTGCGCGGGATCCTCTGCCTCAACTGCAATGCTGCACTCGGCGCTCTTGGCGATGATCCAGAAGTTGTCCATCGTGCGATCGCCTACCTGAGACGAAAGGCGGGCGCCGATGAGACGTTGTTCTAGGTGTCGAGAGGTCAAGCCTTTAACTGAGTTCGTCCGCAATAGGTCGGCGAAGGGCGGGTACGGCTACCACTGCCTTCCTTGTCACAACTTCGTCACCAAGAGGAACAAGCGACGACGGTATGGCGGTGAACGGTCCTTCCTCCTCAAGCTCCGATATGGCATCGATGAGGCCGACTTCGATCGGATCGCGGCCAGCCAGGGTGGGCTCTGTGCTGTCTGCCGGGAGCGGCCGGCCAAGCATGTCGACCACGACCACGATCACGAGACGGGGCGGGTGAGGGGGATCCTTTGCTTCGCTTGCAATCGGGCCCTCGGGTACTGGGGTGACAGCCTCGAGAATCTCGAGTTGGCCTTGATTTACCTCAGCCCCCGCGCCTAGTTCTATGCTTCGCCCGGTTACGCCGGGAACGGGGCACCTAGGGAGGCTGCTATCAGGATGGATGGCTTCGAGCTGGGCGACATGATGCGGATGCCGTTGTACGGGCCCGGCTCCTCCTTCTCCGACGTCCTGCGTGCCTCGGGGTCGGACCATGCCGATGTCCATCAGCCGCAAGGCCCGATCCATGCCCCCGAGGGGACCACGGTCCTGGCGCTGCGTTTCGGTGACGGGGTCATCGTGGCCGGGGACCGGCGGGCGACCGAAGGGTTCCAGATCGCCCACCGCTCGATCGAGAAGGTCTTCGAAGCCGACGACATGTCGGCCGTAGCGATCGCCGGAGCGGCGGGCCCCGCCGTCGAGATG
Source organism: Actinomycetota bacterium (assembly GCA_046715695.1). GTDB lineage: Bacteria > Actinomycetota > CADDZG01 > CADDZG01 > WHSQ01 > DATLNM01. The sequence goes on from JBKJYP010000294.1 coordinate 1,957, forward strand.
GTTCGCCTTTTCCAAACCGAGCTCGAGCATTACGAGAAGGTCGAAGGCGAGCGGCTCTCGCTCGAAGGGAAGGCCAACAAGCTCTCCCAGATGATCCGCGCCAACCTGCCGATGGCGATGCAAGGACTGGTCGTGGTCCCATTGTTCGCCGGTTTCGATGAGTCCAGGGGCGAGGGCCGGATCTTCAAGTACGACGTGACCGGTGGTCGCTACGAAGAGGACGACTATCACGCCACCGGATCGGGCGGCAAGGATGCACGGTCCTCCCTCAAGAAGCGCTACCGCACAGGACTGAGCCGTGACGAGGCAGTCAAGATCGGGATCGAGGCCCTCTTCGATGCCGCCGATGAAGACGTCGGCACCGGTGGCCCCGACCTCATGCGTGGCATCTTCCCAACTGTGGTCGTGATCTCTGAAACCGGGACGGTCGAGATCCAAGAGGCCGAGATCCGCCGGCTGTTCGAGGAGCTGATCGGCGAACGCCGTGACCAGATGATGCTCTCCGAGACCCACACCGTCGACGTGCGGCGCGCCGAGCCTGAGACTGAGGACCAGAGCTGATGGCGCAACCCTTCTACGTCTCGCCCGAGCAACTCATGAAAGACAAGGCCGACTATGCACGCAAGGGCATCGCCCGGGGCAAGTCGGTGATCGCCATGGAGTACGCCGATGGGATCGTGTTCATCGCCGAGAACCCTTCCGCCACCCTTCACAAGATCTCCGAGATATACGACAAGATCGCGTTCGCCGGAGTCGGCAAGTTCAACGAGTTCGAGCAGCTCCGGATCGGGGGCATCAGGCTCGTCGACGTGAAGGGCTACTCCTACTCACGCGAAGACGTGACCGCGAAGGGTCTCGCCAACGCGTACTCGCAAACCCTGGGAAACATCTTCACGTCCGAGCTCAAGCCCTACGAGTGCGAGGTCCTGGTTGCAGCGGTCGGCTCCGAGCCCGGCTCGAACGAGCTCTTCCACATCCTCTACGACGGGTCGGTCACGGACCGGTCTGGATGGGTCGCCATGGGCGGGCAATCGGAGGCTCTCGGCGCCTACCTCAAGGAGAAGTACCCCAAGAAGCAGCCCAAGCTGGATGCCGCCGTCAAGCTCGGCCTTGCCGGTCTCGTCTCGGTGGAAGCCAAAGAGGTCCCGCCGTCCGCCCTCGAGATCGCCGTCCTCGATCGAACACGAGGGCGCCGCAAGTTCCGGCGCCTGCAGAACTCCGAGCTCCCCAAGGTGCCCCCTCCTCCTGCGGCTCCCGCGGAAGCGCCCAAAGAGAACGGAAAGAACCCCCCCGCCTAGCTCTTCCCGGTCCTGGCACTACCCTGCAACGTATGGAACGACGGATCTTCGGGACCGAGAACGAGTACGGGGTCACCTGCACATTCAAGGGGCAGCGCCGTCTCTCCCCGGACGAGGTCGCTCGCTACCTCTTCCGGAGGGTCGTTTCCTGGGGTCGTTCCAGCAACGTCTTCCTCGAGAACGGCGCCCGGCTCTACCTCGACGTCGGGTCCCACCCGGAGTACGCCACCCCCGAATGCGACTCCGTCTACGACCTCGTCGTGCACGACAAGGCGGGGGAGCGGATCCTCGAAGGCCTCCTGAAAGCGGCCGAGGCGCGGCTCCGAGAGGAAGGGATCGCCGGCGAGATCTTCCTGTTCAAGAACAACACCGACTCCGCCGGGAACTCCTATGGAAGTCACGAGAACTATCTCGTCTCCCGCTACGGGGAATTCGGCCGTCTGGCCGAGGTGATGATCCCGTTCTTCGTGACGCGCCAGATCTATGCGGGCGCCGGCAAGGTCCTACAAACGGCCCGCGGTGCCCTGTTCTGCATGTCACAGAGGGCCGAGCACATCTGGGAGGGCGTCTCCTCTGCGACGACGAGGTCCCGTCCGATAATCAACACCCGTGACGAACCCCATGCGGATGCCGAGAAGTACCGCCGCCTGCACGTGATCGTCGGCGATTCCAACATGAACGAGTGGGCCTCCTATCTGAAGATCGGCTCGACCGCCCTGTTGCTCCGTATGGTCGAGGAGGGGGTTCAGATCCGAGATTTGACGCTCGAGAACCCGATCCGCGCGATCCGCGAGATCAGCCACGACCCCACGTGCAAGCGAAGGGTGCGGCTGGCGAATGGCCGGGAAGCTTCGGCCCTCGATATGCAGAAGGAGTACCTCGAGAAGGCCCTGCGTTGGGTCGACCACCGCGACGACCCGGTCCTCAAGGAGATCGCCGTGATGTGGGAGCACGCGATCACATCGCTCGAGGACGACCAGGACAAGCTCGTAACCCAGGTCGATTGGATCGCCAAGCGGATGCTCGTCGAGAAGTTCCGGGCCCGCCACAACATCCCGATGGCTCATCCCAAGATCGCTCTGATGGACCTGCAGTACCACGACGTGAACCGCAAACGCGGCCTGTATTACATCCTCGAGCGCCGCGGCCTCGCGGAAAGGATGTGCGACGAAGCCGACATCGAACGAGCGACCCAAGAGCCTCCCCAAACCACCCGGGCGAAGCTCAGGGGCGAGTTCATCCGGGCTGCGAAACGGAAGCGTCGTGATTTCACCGTCGACTGGGTCCATCTGAAACTGAACGACCAGGCTCAGCGGACCGTCCTCTGCAAGGACCCATTCCGATCGAGCGACGAACGAGTGGCCAAGCTCATAGCGTCTCTCTAGCCGATGGCGATATTCAAAGAGGGTCATGCATGGGACGTCATCACGCGAGGAGACGTTGTCGAAGCCACGGTGATGCTGGAAGAGGGCGCGACCATCCGCTGCATGGGCTGGACGAGCATGCTCGGCCCCCTCGATGACGGCGACCGCGTGGTGGTGAACACGACCGGCATCAACCTTGGGCTGGGGACGGGCGGCGAGGGCTTCATCCTGTGGAACACGGACGGACCGGGGCCTGAAGGCGGGCCCCCAGGTCACATCGTCAAGCTTCGCTACACACCCTGGCAGAAGGCGGTCTTGGCGACCGAAGCGCCGGAGAGTCCGTCTCACGATGTTCTGGCCGAGGCGGATGGACTGAACCGTACCCCCGTCGTGACCTGCGGTCTCCATTCGCAGGTGGCAGCGATCAGCGCGGGCATCAAGGCGGCCGCCCCAGAAGCCCGGGTCGGCTATCTGATGACCGACGGTGGCGCACTGCCGATCGATTGGAGCCGACTCGTCACGTCTCTTCGCGATGCCGCACTCGTCGATCTCACCGCGACCTGCGGCCATGCGTTCGGGGGAGATCTCGAGACCGTGAACGTCTTCTCCGGCATGGTGGCCCTCAAGCTCACCGGCCGCGCCGACGTGATCGTTGCGGGGATGGGCCCCGGGGTCGTCGGCACCGGTACGAAACTGGGCACGACGGCTCTCGAGCAGGGTCAATTGCTCGATGCCGCCGGAGCTCTCGGTGGCCGCCCCATCGCAGCTTTGCGCATCTCGTTCTCCGATGTACGGACACGGCACCAAGGCGTCAGCCATCACGCCCTCACCTCGCTGCGCCTAGCGGCTCAGCGACGAGCTACCGTCGTGGCCCCTGAGCTGCCCGAGGAGCAGGCAGCGACCGTCGAGGAGCAGCTCCGCACCTCGGGCGTCTATGACCGGCATGATGTGGTCGTCGTTTCGGGGGAGCCGGGGCTCGAGCTCATGCGCGCTAAGGGCGTGACCCCATCGTCGATGGGCCGCGATTTCGACGAGTGCCATGAGCTCTTCGCTGCAGCTTCGGCTGCGGGGAAACTCGCGGGAGAGTGGTTGGGCTGAGGGAGCACAGATGAGCGACGGGGTTCGGCGGATCGAGCGGCTGATCAACCTGATCGCCGCGCTTCTGGAGACGCGCGCCCCCCTGACCGCCGACGAGATCAGGCATTCGATCGCCGGCTATTCGACCGATTCCGACGAGGGATTCCGCCGCGCGTTCGAGAGAGACAAGGCCGATCTTCGTGACTGGGGAATCCCGATCGAAACCGAGAAGATCGACCTACTCGACGAGCGCGTCGGCTACAGGATCCCCAAGGACCGCTACTACCTGCCCGAACTCGACCTCCGGCTCGACGAGCTCGCCGCCCTGAGGCTCGCAGCGGCATCTCTGATCGGTGGGGGACCGGCGCTCGAAGGAGCCCTGAAGATCTCTGCACGCGAGGAAGACACCGTTGCCCCGACCGTCGCGTGGGGGGCCGACCTGGCGGTCGAGCAACCACATGCAGCTGCACTGTTCGATGCGGTGGTCGAGAAGCACCCGGTTGCCTTCGACTACCAGCCTCCGACGGAGCAGCCGGAACGAAGGAACCTCGATCCCTACTCCCTCGCACACCGACGTGGACACTGGTACGTGGTTGGTCGTGACCGCGATCGGGACGCCCTGAGGTCCTACCGGCTCTCTCGCATAGTTTCTCCACCCGAAAGACTCGACGGCAGCTATGACGTGCCTCCCGACTTCTCGCCCGGAGAGATCATCGGCGGGGAGGCCTGGGAGGTCGGGGCTCACGGTGAGATAGCAGTCGTTCGATTCGACGAGGATCTGACCTGGTGGCCCGAGCAGAACATGCCGGCATCTGCGGTCGTTGGTCGGACAGACGATCATGTCGATGTCGAGCTGCCGATCGGGAACGTCAGCGCACTCGTCTCGTGGATCGCGGGATTAGGAGGAAAAGCCGAAGTCATCGAGCCGGCCGAGGTGCGCGCCGCGGTCGTTGAACATGTTCGTGCCCATCTGGGGAGCGGAGAACTGTGAGCGGCGCGGGGCGCGTCGGACGCAGGCTCCAAAGGATCCTTCTCCTGGTCCCGTATGCGATCCATCACCCCGGCGTCTCGATCGACGAGCTGGCTCGCAAGTTCGACATGAGTCGCGACGACTTGAAGAAGGATCTCGAGCTCCTGTTCCTGTGTGGCCTACCGGGATACGGTCCCGGGGATCTGATCGATATCGACACCAGTGGAGACCGTGTCTTCGTCAGGATGGCTGACTACTTCGAGGCCCCACTGCGACTTAGTCCTACGGAGGCTCTCTCACTGTACGCGGCGGGGTCGGCCCTCGCCTCGCTTCCGGAGATGGGCCAGGCAGACGCGCTCAAACGGGCTCTTGGCAAGCTCGGTCGGGCCCTCGGCGGAAGCGAGGGGAGCGGTGCCGTCGATGTCGAGCTCGATGCCGGCGACGCGGGGCATCTAACAGTCTTGCAAGAAGCCCTCGAGAGCAAGAGGCGCGTCCACCTCGAGTACTTCAGCGCCGGTCGCAACGAGATGACCGAGAGAGACATCGATCCTTGGGGGTTGGTCGCAGCTCTCGGCCACTGGTACGTGGTCGGTCTCGATCACTCCAGTGGTGAGGAACGGATGTTCCGTGTCGATCGGATGCGATCGGCCGTGCTCTTGGATCAAGAGGCTCAACCTCCCGCCGATTTCGACCCGTCGGTCTATCGCTCGGCTTGGAAGGACCAGGGGAAGGGGCAACCGGTCACCTTGGAACTCTCACCTGAGGTATCTCGATGGTTCCCCGACTACTTCCCCCTTCGGAGCTCAGAGGTCCTCGACGATGGATGGATGCGGGTCGAGCTCACTTCTTCAGGTGATCGTTGGGCGGCCTGCCTCGTCCTGAGGCTGGGGGCTGGGGTCCGCAGCGTTCAGCCGCCAGATGTGCGCTCCGAAGCGAAAGTGCTCGCCGAACGGGTCGTGGCCCGGCATGGGGGCTGAGCGCCTATGGAGCGGAGGTTGCAGGTGAGGCGGTCACGGCGGCCTCTCCGATCGTAGAAGTAACCCGGCGTGGCAGCGCGATAGAGAACGTGGATCCTTTGCCCCAGGTCGAATCGACCCAGATGCGCCCGCCGAGCATCGCGATCAGCTTCGAGCACAGGTAGAGACCGACGCCCGTGCCTCCATGACTGCGGGTGGACGAGCCGTCGACCTGGCGGAAACGATCGAAGATATGCGGGATGTCGGCGGACAAGATTCCCATGCCTCGGTCCATGACTTCGATCAACAACTCATCCGTATCTTCGGTTACGCGTACTTGAACGACATCAGGAGGTTCTGAGTACTTCAAGGCGTTCTCGATGATGTGCCTGATGACAAGCGCCACTTTCATCTCATCGCAAGACCATTGGAGCTCAGGCGACTCGAGGTCGATCTTGCGATCGGTGTAATCGTGGCGAAGATCGTCGATGGCGGCAAGGATCATCTCGCGCACGTTGACGGACTCGATCCTAAGCGTCGCTTCCCTGGTCTCGATCTTCGATACGTAGAGCAGGTCCTCGATCAGTCGCTCGAGCTGTCCGGCGCGTGCATCGATCGTAGTGAGTGCATCGCGCGCATCGTCGACGGAGAGAGGTCCCTTCTCGGCTCGCTTCAGCAGCGTGCGAGCGAAACCCTTGACGAGCGTAAGGGGGGTGCGCAGCTCATGCCCGATCATCGCAACGAAGTCTCGTTGTGTCTGCGCGATCTCACGTTCCTCTGTTACGTCGTCCATGACCAGGACGCGTCCTACCGAAGCCTCCGGAAGCGTGATATCCGTGAGCCTCACCTTGAAGGCACGAGGGGGGTTCCCGGCGGTTATCTCATCGATCATCTTCCCGGTGGCCATCAAGAGCTGTTCCACGGATTCGTTCCCAAGTCGCCCCTGGATGGCATCGCCGGAAGAGAAGATCGAGGAGAGTCCGAACAGGGTTTCGGCCGCAGGGTTGGCGGATATCAGTCGCCTCTTGTCGTCGACCAGGATGATCGGGTTGGGGACGCCGGTGAGGATCGAATCGAGCTCGGCGCGCGAATGGGTGGCCTTCCTCTGGTTCTCGAGTGAGGTGAGGGCGGCATCGCACGCAGCGCCGAAGAGAGTGAGCAGTTCTTTCGTCTCCGCACTCGGCACCAACGTGCTGCGGACGACGAGCACGCCGGTGGATACGTTGACCCCGGACAGGCCGAGCGCCACCACTCCAGCTTCCGGAGCGAATGTCACACTCGATCCCGCGACGGCCTTCTTCAGCTCTTCGAGTTCCAAGAGATTGCGGATCGTTGTTTTGTCGATCCCCCGGAACACGCCGCGGGTCATCGAGCCTGATCCCGGATCGAAGAGGCACGAGAAACCCTCTATGCCGCCCACCAATCCGAGTCCGCCCTCGAGGACCTGGTGCAACAGTTGATCCAAGTCGGCTGGGTTGGCCAGAGCGGAGGTTGCTTTGGCCAATTCTGCGAGGGAGCCCGCTACTCGCTGGGATCGTTCGCCGTCCTTGCTTCTATCCAGGATGCCGGCCGCTTGATCGGCGAACATCTGGGCCAGCCTGAGATCATCCTCCGTGAACATGGCGGGAGAATCTGAGATAGCGAGGCTCAGAACGCCGATCGCTCGGCCCCCCGAGCGGAGCGGAACAACAACGCTCGACGAGATAGTGCGATGCCGGGGGGTCAGCTCGGCGAATTGGTCCTGGCTGTCACCCAGCAGCAGGGGCCGCCCGGTCGCAAGTACCCGGCCGGCGACGCTATCTCCCACCAGCACCCGCTGGCCGATCCCGACATCGCCCGACAACCCGACGGATGCGACCAGCACGAGGGTCTGACCGTCATCGGTGACGGCCATCAGGGAGCCTTGTTGAGCCCGGAGCAGCTCGACGGCGATCTTCAGGGTGCCCTGGAGGGAGTCGGCGACCGGAGCGCCCGAGGCAGCCAGCTCGCTCACCCTCAGTACGGCGTCGAGGGCCGGTCTCCACCGGTCGTAGGTGGGCGTGGGTATGCCTCCAGCCGCCGGCTCGTTCCTGCTGAAAAGAGGCACGTACGTTCCCCCGATGGAGTCGTGAAGTTCGCCGAACCGCTCTTCTTGCCAAGTCTAAAGATACAGGCTAAACCTCGGCCCTCGGCCGCCGATAACAGAGGCGTAGGGATCATCGAGGGTGGATGAAAGAGAGAAAGAGACAAGAGAGATGACCACGATCAAGGCGACTTGCCCAGGCTGTGGCGAGATCGATCTCACTGCCGATGACATCCTGCTACGCATCGGGGCGGGCCCAGGCGTCAACACCTATGGGTTCTCATGCCCGGATTGCCGGGAGTTCATCGAGAAGCCTGCCGACGAGCGAGTGGTTCGGCTCCTCCTCTCCGGCGGTGTGCTGCCGACCATGATCCACATCCCGGCCGAGGCGCTCGAGCGCCGAGATGGCCCCGCGATCACTCACGACGATCTCTTGGCTTTCCACGAGACCCTTGCTCACGATGACTGGTACGACCAGCTCGTGGGGAACGCTCCCTCCTAAGGTCCATATCTCCCGGCCGTAAACTCGGCCGATGCCACAGATCGGGCCGCTCGAGATCGCGACCGTCTTCGTCGTGGCATTGATCGCGTTCGGCCCCCGTCGGTTGCCCGAGCTGGCTCGGACAGTAGGCAAGGCGATGGGCGAGCTTCGCAGGATGGCAGGCGAGGTTCGCGAGGAGTTCGAAGCCGGGATGGACGAGCCCGATGACATCGAAGAGCCCGAGCCGGCTCGGGCAGTTGCGCCCGACCCAGACGCCCTCGAACTCTGAGCCCTAACTCGACACCCGACGCCTCCAACCTCGGGCGCCGCCGTAAGCGGTGGCTTCGAGACCGGAAGGCGCGCCG